>CAYTXK010000171.1:4002-5280 GCA_964441645.1 uncultured Acidobacteriota bacterium | reverse complement strand
TAGCCGGGCAGGTTCGAAGAGCAGCCGATGCCGGAGACAATCACCAGGTCCTTGGGGGCGACGCCGGCCTTGCCGGCCGCCATCTTGACGGCTTTGAGGACACCAAAGTCGCCGCAGCCGGGGCACCAGTCGGGCTCGACCAGGCCGGCGTAAGTTTCCAGGGGCAGCTCGATGATGGTGGCCATGCATTCCTCCTAAGCGCTCGGCTGCCAGGAATAGGTGGCGCCGGTGTCCACTCCGACCTGCAACTCGCCCTGCTTCTGGCCGGAGTCGCGATGAATAATTTCAATGCGCCAGACCGCTTCCCCGTGGCCATCGCCGTCGGCTTTTTCGATGCGGCCGGGGCGCACATTTTCCCCCAGGTGGGCGCGGGTGTAGTGGTAGCCAATCTCGCGAGCTTCGGCCTCGGTGACCTCGAGGCGAGCAAAGCGCGCACCTCCTCCGTGATGAGAAGCGGCTCGAAGGGCTCGCCGTCGTACTTGAGGATCATGTCATGGACGCTGTGACCGGTCTCGGCGCGCAGATAGCGGGCGAACTGGCCGGTGGCGTTGACTTCGATGCAAATGGTGCGCTTGGTGCGGCTCAGAATCTCGCGGACTTCGCGCTGATGGAAGGGATGGAGGTATTTGATCTGAAGATGATTGGCGCGGATGCCGGCGGCGGCCAACTGGGGGACGGCCTCCCGGATGACGCCGAGGGTGGAGCCCCAGCCAATCAGGGTGACCTCGGCATCGGCCGGGCCCTCCAGTTTGGGGGCGGGGAGGTCGCGCCGAGCGAGCTCGACTTTCTTCATACGCTTTTCGGCAATCTTGCGGCGCACTGCCTGGTTGGTGAAAACGTCGCTGATGAGGATGCCTTCCTCGTCGTGCTCATCGCTGGCGGCTATGTGGAGGGTATTGGCCGTCCCGGGCAGGGCGCGGGGAGAAATACCGGAGTGGGTGAAGGCGTAACGCTTATAACGGCCCTGCTCGCGGCCCCATTCGCTCACCAGCTCGCCCCGCTCGATGGGCACGCGCGCCTGGAGGGCGTCGCGCTCGATGGTTTCGGGATGCTCGGAGAGCAAGAGGTCGGAGATGATAATGACCGGCAGTTGATATTTTTCCGCCAGGTTGAAAGCCTCGACCGCGGTCGGAAAGCAATCGGCCGTTTCCGTGGGGGCGATGATGATGCGGGGGAAATCGCCTTGCGAGGCGCCGAAGACCTGGTTGAGGTCGCCCTGCTCGGTCTTGGTGGGGATGCCGGTGGAGGGCCCGCCGCGCTGGACTTCGACGATGACCA
>CAYTXK010000171.1:0-3992 GCA_964441645.1 uncultured Acidobacteriota bacterium | reverse complement strand
GGTCATCAGCGCAAAGCCGCCACCGGAGGTCCCGCACATAGCGCGGACGCCGGCGAAGCCCGCCCCGATGGCCATGTTGACCACGGCCAGCTCGTCTTCGCATTGCTTGACCACAATGCCGCATTGTTCGCCGTGCGAGGCCATCCAATGCAGGATGGCGGAGGCCGGCGTCATGGGATAGGCGGAATAGAACTTGCAGCCGGCGGCCGCGGCACCCAGGGAAAGGGCTTCGTTACCGGTGATGAAGGGCCGGCGCTGGCGGGAGAAATTCCAGGAATAGCCCAGAGGGACGAAGCGCTCGCGGGCGTAGTCGTAGCCGGCGCGGGCGAGCCCGACGTTTAGATCCACGACCGGCTTGCCTTTGTGCCCAAAGGTGTCGGCGAGTACGCCGATGGCGACCTCGAAGTCAAGCCCCAGCAGAAAGAGCAGCGCCCCCAGGGCCACCGTGTTCTGCATGATGGGCTGGATGCGGCCGAAGGGCTGGGTGAGAGTGGCGATGGGCAGCGGGATGGTGATGACGTTCTCGCGGAGAGGAATGTTGCAGCGAAGCTTGTCGGCGTTGAAGAGAACGACGCCGCCGGAATCGACTTCCGGCGCATGGCGCTCGATGGTGTCCTGGTTCAAGGCGATGAGGACGTTCAAGGCGTCGCCGTGCGACTCGACCTTCTCCTGCCCCAAACGAATGCGCAGCCAGATGTGGCCGCCGCGGATGACCGACTGATAACTGTTGTAAGCGTAGACGTGGAGGCCGAGGCGGGCGGCGGTTTTGGCCAGCGTGTCTCCGGTTTTGTCCAGGCCGTCGCCGGCCGCGCCTCCGATGCCAATGGTAACCGCTGTCATCGCCCTGCCTCCCCCGGAAGAACTGCTCCCGCCCGGCCTCTGCTCCTCTTTACGGCGCCCTTCAAGAGGCCAGCACCTCTTTTTTCAGCAACTCGGCAATCAGCTCATCCAGACGCTTGCGGTTGGCCTCGGAGATGGAGGTGAATTCAATGCCGACCCCGCCGGCATGGGACTCGCGCACCACGCCCTCGGCTTCGAAGGGATGGCGGGCGGTGATTTTGACGTGAACGCTAGCCTCCAGCGGCAGGCTTTCGGCGTTGACGTAGAGGCCGCCCACGCTCAGGTTGCCCACCGCCTTCTCGACGCGAATGGTTTTGCCGCCGGCGCGCAATTCGACGGCGTTACGGAGGTCCATCCGGGGAAAACTGCGAACGCTCGGGCCTTCCATTGAGGGTTCTCCTTTCCGGCCAACTGCTCCGCCCAGAGAGAATGGTCCCCTCGTTAGGCCAGCGCGAGGCTGGGATAACGATAAAGAGAGTCTAGCACCGCGGCGGGGACAATTCCAGAGAAAGCCGCCCCACCTTCACTTCAATATGATCTCCTGGAGCAACTCCGAGCTGACGATTTCGCGGATGGCGACCCGCTTTTCCGCCAGGTCCTGGGCTGGCTGTTTGCCCAAGACCTTGTCGCGAACGGCCTCCCCCTTGGCGGCCAAGCCGTCCATGGCGGCATGATTCTTGTACTGCACCGCTACGGCGATGTCCCAGTCGTCTGGACTCTGCCGGGTTTCCTTTAGAAACACTTTGTAATCCAGGATGATCCCCTGACGTTTCTCTTCGTCGAACTGGGGTTTGGTGGCCGAGCGCAGAGTGGCGAGATAAGCATCCATCTGGGCCGGCTTTACTCGGATCAGTGTCACGCGCCACACCGGACCTTCCGTATAGTGCTCCTGTGCGAACAAAGGGACGGCCAGCAGCAGGCCGGCGAGCAAGAAAACGATTCTCTTCATGACCAATCCTCCTAGACAGTTAAATGAGGGGTACCCTGGGACCGCGACATCATACGCCTCTCCTGTAAACTACTCCATCACAAGCTCGGCTGCTTAAAGCAGAGTCTTCACGTTGACTAACGTATGAGGGGCGGCCTAAGATGCGCGCCCATTCAGTGGTGGAGGTTCCTAAGATGCGTCGCATCCTGGCAGTCAGCCTTCTCTTGCTCCTGGCCAATTTTTCCTTCGCGGCGCAACCAAGCCCGCCGGTAGAGCCGGGCTCGTACATCGTCGCCAAAAACGTCATGGTGCCGATGCGCGACGGCGTACGCCTGGCCACCGACTTGTACTTCCCTGCCCGCAACGGCGTCCGCCTGGAGGGCAAGTTCCCCGTTATTCTGGAACGAACGCCTTACAACAAGGACTATGCGGGCCGCTCCTGGGCGCCGTATTTCGCCAGCCGCGGCTACGTATGCGTCAGCCAGGACACGCGGGGCCGCTACAACTCCGAAGGCATCTGGCACATGATGACCGACGACGTCGAAGACGGTTCCGACACCGCGGCCTGGATCGTGGCGCAAGCGTGGAGCAATGGCGGCATCGGCATGACCGGAGGCTCCTACGTGGGCGGGACACAGCACGCCATGGCCTTGAGCCAGGCCTCGGGTCTCAAAACCATCATCCCCGTTGATGCGGTCTCGAACGCCGGCACCTTCGGGATGCGCAACAGCGGCGCCTTCGAGCTGCGCTTTATGAACTGGATTTTCACCATCGGGGCGCCCCAAGGCAGCCGAGCTTCCCGCGACCCGGGCACACAGGCCGCACTGGAAGAGGCAGGCAAGAACATCCGGCAGTACTTGCAGAGCCTGCCGCTGCGGAAAGGCACCACGCCTCTGAAGCTCGCCCCGGAGTACGAAGACTGGCTGGTCTGGGCGATGGGCCACGGCGAAAACGACTCCTACTGGAAGCAGCCGGGCTTGAACGTGAGCGACAACGCCGATCGTTACGCCGATATACCCGTCTATCTGATCGGGGGTTGGTACGACTCCTGGGCGCTGCAAACCACCATGAGCTATATGGCGCTGGCGAAGGGAAAGAAAGGTCCGATCAAGGTCATCCTGGGGCCGTGGATTCACGGGCGCAACGGCCAATCGGGACACGGCCAGGTGGAGTTCGGGCCGGAGGCGGCCATCGATGGTCGCGCCTTCCACCAGCGTTGGTACGACCACTGGCTCAAGGGGGTCGCGAACGGCGCGGAAAACGATGCCGCAGTGAAAATCTTTGTCATGGGCGGCGGCAGCGAAGGCAGGCTGCCGGACGGCCGTCACCTTCACGGCGGCGCCTGGCGCGAAGAGAAAGAGTGGCCGCTGTCGCGCACACGCTTGACGCCCTACTACCTGCACGCGGACGGGACATTGAGTCTGGAGGCGCCCCAAGAAACGAGCAGCTCGGCGAGTTACGATTTCGACCCGCGCGACCCGGTGCCGACCATCGGGGGAAACATCTCTTCGGGCGACGGCATCATGTTGCAGGGAGCCTGGGACCAGAAGTGCGGCGAACACGTGTGGAATTGCAAAGACTCGCTGCCGCTCTCGGCGCGGCGGGACGTTCTGGTTTTCATGACGCCGCCGCTCACAGAAGACGTGGAAGTAACCGGCCCCATCGAGGTGAAGCTGTGGGCCTCTTCGACGGCTCTGGACTCTGACTTCACGGCCAAGCTCATCGACGTTCACCCGCCCAGCCCGGATTTTCCCGGCGGGATTGATATGAACCTGGAAGATGGCATCATCCGAGCGCGGTTTCGCAACTCGCTGGAAAAGCCCGAGCTGATGAAGCCCGGAGAAATCTATCCGTTCACCATCAGGCTCTATCCCACCTCGAATGTCTTCAAGGCGGGCCACCGCATCCGTCTCGACATTTCCAGCAGCAATTTCCCGCGCTTCGACGTGAACCCCAACACGGGCGAACCGCTCAATGGTCACCGCCGCAGGATGACCGCTACCAATACGCTCTATCACAATGCGGCCCATCCTTCACACGTCCTTCTGCCCCTCATCCCCAAATGACGCGTGGGGCCCGACTGACCCCCAACCAGATACGGGGTTTCTGGGCCTCGTGGGCGGGATGGGCGCTCGACGGAATGGACTCTTTCATCTACGCCCTGGTTATGGCCCCGGCCCTGACTGAATTGCTCACGCGCTCGGGCATTCCGGCCACCGCTGCC
>CAYTXK010000170.1:0-5284 GCA_964441645.1 uncultured Acidobacteriota bacterium | reverse complement strand
TTGGGCGCCAGTTGCAGGCCTTCGAGGTGGTGCAGCTCCTTGTAGGCGAAGGGGTCGTACGGCTCGGCGATGTTGATTTCCTTCCGCGGCTCGCGCACGCCCGCCATCCGGTAAGCCATCCAGGCCGCCTTCTCCACGTATTCAGGGTAGTAGAGGTCGCGATTGGTCCAGTAGGCGCTGTCCAGGCACCAGCCAACTCCCTGAACCCAGATCGGCTTGTCGGTCACGCGCTTGGCGACTTCTTCGCTCGCCAGAAGAACAGCGGCGGCGCCGTCGCTCGTGGGGCTGACCATCAAGCGGTGCACCGGCCAGGCCATCACCTCTGAGGCCAGCACTTCCTCCACGGTCAGCTCGGCCCCCAGTTGCGCCGCCGGATGGCCCAGCGCGTTGTGCTTGTTCTTGACCGCCACCCGGGCGATTTCCTGGTTGGTAATGCCGTGCCGGACCATGTAGCGGTTTTGCTCCAGCGCGAAAATCCACAGCAAGTTGGGTTTGAGCGGCTGCTCGGTGATGTTGTCGAAGATGGTCAGGAAAGCCGCCTGCGGATGGGGCAGGCACGACGACATCTTCTCCTCGCAGACCACCAGCACCGCGTCGAAGCGCCCCGAGGCCACGTGGAACCAGCCTTGCGCGATGGCGTAAACTCCCGTGCCGCCGCCCACGTAGCAGCGCAGGTAAGGTTTCTTCCAGCCGCCGCAGCCGTCGGAGAGGTACTCACCCTTCATATGCAGGCCGTCGAAGGCATCGGGCGCGGTGCCCAGCACCACCCCGCCCACCTGCTCCAGGCTCATCTCGGCGGAATCGAGCGCGGCTTTGGCCGCCAGCCACGCCAGTTCTTTGGGCGTCTCCAGCGCGCGGCGCACGAACCGCGTCATCCCTGCGCCCACCACCGCCACTCTACGCATTCCCATCGCGATTGCTTACTCCGAACTCAAAATCACCACGGCGCCGCTGGTCGTGGGGACGCCCCGCCATGACTGTGCCAGCCCCACCCGCGGATGCGGCAGCAGTTGGCGTGCCCCGGCCTGCCCGCGCAGTTGCAGCACCACTTCCAGCAGGCGGTAGAGACCGGTCGCTTCGAGTGTCATACCCATCCCCAGCGAGCCGCCGCTGACATTCACCGGGATTTCGCCCCGCGCCTTGGTGTCGCCCCGCTCCACCGCCCGCCCGGCGTCGCCCGGGCGCAGGTACAACCCCAGCGCCACCAGGTGCTGAAGTTCCTTGTAGGCGTAAGTGTCGTCCACTTCGAAGAAATCAATTTCGCGCTCCGGGCGGCGAATTTTCATCTGCCGGTACGCCATCTGCGCAGCGATGCGAGCGTATTCTGCCCGCACCCAATCGCGGGATTCGACCGTTGGGCTGTCGTTGGCAAACCCAATCCCGCGCACCCATATAGGTTCGCTGGGGGTGGTGCGCTCGCTGCTGGCCAGCACCACCACCACGCAGCCATCGGCCGGCCGCGACGTCTCAATTTCGTGCAGCGGATAGAACGTGTAGGGCGAGTGTTCGACGTCGCTGGCCGCCGTGCGGGCCGGGTAAGCGGCCAGCGGGTTGCGCAGCGCATTGGTCCGATTCTTGGCGGTGACGTGCGCGCACTGCTCGTAGGTGATGCCGGTATCGTGGAGAAACACGTTCATTTCCAGCCCCGCGAGCGCGTGCGGATTGAAGCCCAGCGGCCGGTTATAGACCGGGTCCACCGCGTAGTCGAGAATCCAATCGGGCGTGCGGATGTTCGAAGCCTTGCTGTGCGCCTCGACCACCACCACTTCCGCCACCCCGCTCTCGATTTGCATCACCGCATCGGCAATCCCGTGCAGGCCGTCCTGGGCCACCGTGTGCATGGGCTTCTGCACCGCGCCCAGTTGGTCGGGGGTGTACTCGTCAAAAATCGACAGCCCTTCGTTCAGGTCTTCGGCGCAGGTGACGAAGGAGCCGACCTCCGCCGACTCGATGCCCGCGTCCAGGTAGGCCCGCTGGGCTGTCTCAAACATCATTTCCTTGTAAGACTGGCGCGGCGTGGCGGGCCGGATGGCCTGAGCGCCGATGCCGATGATGGCTGCGCGGGGTGACATGCGGTCGTTGGTAAGAAAGCTGAGACGTTAGTCGAAGCGCGGCAGCGGGTCAAGGCTCGCGTGCCGCAAATCGGCGACCCGCCACCTCCGCCGCCCGGGCCAGCAGCCGCGAAGCCGAAACGATTTCTTCCACCAAGCCCAAGGCCAGAGCTTGCTCAGCTCTGACGGGCTCGCCGGTCAGCAGCAGCTCCAGGGCTCGCGCGCGTCCAATCTGCCGCGGCAGTCGCTGCGTCCCGCCCCAGCCCGTCAGCAGGCCCAGCGTGGCCCCCGGATGCCCCAGAACGGCGTCCGGGGTGGCCAGGCGCACGTGGCAGGCGAGCGCCAGGTCAAGGCCGCCGCCCAGGCAGTAGCCGGCAATGGCGGCCACGACCGGCTTGCGGGAGGCGGCAATCCTCTCAAAGAGCAATTGCCCACGGCGCGCGAAACCGAGTCCCTCGGTTCCCGAGAGAGAAGCAATCTCGCTAAGCTCGGCGCCGGCGGCAAAGCATTTCTCCGACCCATGCAACACGATGGCCTCGCAGCTGGCCTCGTGGAGCAGAACTTCCAACTGGCGGGCCAGAGCTTCGAGCAGGGCAGTGCTCAGGCGCGGGTAGCCATCGGGGCTCGTGAGTTCGAGCCGAGCGATCCGAGGCTCGGTGTGCAGCCGCAGGGAGGAAGACACAGCTCAGGAGCCGCGGGCGGTGCGCTGGATGAAATCAATGATAGCTTGCGAAGACGTGCCCGGTTGGAACACGGCCGCCACCCCGGCTTTCTTCAGCGGCTCGATGTCGGCGTCGGGGACGATCCCGCCCACCACCAGCTTGATGCTGTCGCCGGCGCCCTTCTCGCGCAACAGCTCCAGCACCCGCGGCACGATGACCATGTGGGCGCCGGAGAGAATCGAGAGCCCTACCACGTCCACGTCTTCTTGCAGCGCGGCGGCGGCGATTTGCTCGGGGGTTTGCCGCAAGCCGGTGTAGATGACTTCCATGCCGGCGTCGCGCAGGGCGCGGGCGATGACCTTGGCGCCGCGGTCGTGGCCGTCCAGCCCCGGCTTGGCCACCAGCACCCGTATCTTTTTTTCGGTCATCTCGTCGGCGCTCTCTTGTCCGCTACTTCTGCTGCTTTACCCTCGGCCCGGGCAGCTTCACCCAGAGTGGCTGCAGAAACTCCTCCAGTACTCGGTTGAAGCGGCCTGGGTCGTCAGCGAAAAGAGCGTGGCCGACTCCCTCAAAGACCTCAAGGCGGGACCCTGGGGTCAACTGCTGAAGCTCTTTGTAGTATTTCATCCAGGGACTTCGGGCAACGACGATGAGCGTGGGTTTGTCAACCTTAGCCAGTGCCGGCCGTAGGTCGGTGGCGAAGTAGGCTAGGAGGAGCGCCATGGCAGAATTGGTGGGCGTGCGGAGAGCGGCCTGGAGAACGAGCTGGAGGTAGCTTTCGTCGGCCTTGACTTCGGGGTTCATGTAGAGACCGCGCACGAAAGCCTCCGTCGCTTTCCGGCGGTCAAGTTGAAAGGAATGCGCCCACTGGAAAGCTTGCGGTGTCTGTGCGGGGTCGAACTCGCTACCGGCAAAACCATCCACCAGAACCAGTCCTGCGACGGCACCCGTGCCAAACTGATCCACATAGGCAACGGCCTCCATAACGCCCATCGACCAGCCGACCAGCACCACAGGAGCAAGCTCCAATTGGTCGACCACAGCCTTGATGGCGCGGGCAGCCGGGTAGTGGCCTTCAGTGGCCTGGGAGGATTCGCCCTGGGAGCGCGGATCCATCGCTACTACGCGGTGGGTCTTGGCGAAGTGGACGATCTGGTGCTCCCAGATCCACGCCGGCATTGTCCAGCCGGGAACAAATAAAATAGCCGACCCTTTGCCCGCCTCGAGGTAGTGAATCCGTACCCTATCGGCCGTCCTGACGAATCCACTCTTCGTCCCCGGTACCTTGTACGCCTCGCCCGTGGCCGCGGATGCCGGGAGGAGCAACAAGAGCACGGCGACGCCCGGCAAACTTCTTCCAAGCCGCACGGTGGCCTTATCCGTGTCCATCTGTGGTTTCGTACTTCCTTAGGTGATGGCGACTTCTTCGTAGGTGCCGAAGACTTCGCGGAGGGTATCGCAGATTTCGCCCAGCGTGGCGTAGGCGCGCACGCACTCGAGGATGCAGGGCATGGTGTTCTTGTCGCCGCGCGCCGCCGCTTCCAGGTCTTTGAGCGTCTGGGTGACGCGCCGGTTGTCGCGCTGGCGGCGCAGCTCGGCCAGCCGGTCTTTTTGCTGTCGGGCCACGGATTCATCAATCTGAAGAGTGTCCAGGTGCGGCTCTTCCGTCGCCACATAGTCGTTCACGCCGACGATGATCTTTTCCTTGCCGTCCACCGCCTGCTGGTAGCGGTAGGAGGCCTCGGCAATCTCCCGCTGCGGGAAGCCGCGCTCGATGGCGGCAATCATCCCCCCCAGGGCGTCAATCTTGTCGAAGTACTCCTCGCAGCCGCGCTCCATTTCGTTGGTCAGCCGCTCGACGAAATACGACCCGCCCAGCGGGTCCACCGTGTGCGTGACGCCGCTCTCGTGTGCGATCACCTGCTGGGTGCGCAGCGCCAGCGTGGCCGCGAATTCCGTAGGCAGCGCCCAGGCTTCGTCGAGCGAGTTGGTGTGCAGCGACTGGGTGCCGCCCAGCACCGCCGCCAACGCTTGAATCGTAGTGCGCACCAGGTTGACGTAAGGTTGCTGCGCGGTCAACGAGCAGCCCGCCGTCTGGCTGTGGAAGCGCAGTTTCCGCGCCCGCTCGTTCTGCGCGCCGAAGCGCTCGCCCATCACCCCGTACCAGATACGCCGCGCGGCGCGATACTTGGCGACCTCTTCGAAGAAATCGTTGTGGGCGTTGAAAAAGAACGAGAGCCGCGGCACGAACTCATCCACCTTCAACCCGCGCTCCACGCCCCATTCGACGTACTCGATGCCGTCCCGCAGCGTGAAAGCCAGCTCTTGCAGCGCCGTCGAGCCCGCTTCGCGGATGTGGTAGCCGCTGATGGAAATGGTGTTCCAGCGCGGCGTGTGCTCGAGCCCGAATTCGAAAGTGTCAATCACCAGCCGCATCGAGGGCGCCGGCGGGTAGATGTACTCCTTCTGCGCGATGTACTCCTTCAGGATGTCGTTCTGGATGGTGCCGGAGATCTTCTTCCAGTCGGCGCCCTGTTTTTCCGCCACCACCAGGTACATAGCCCACAGCAC
>CAYTXK010000169.1:0-5291 GCA_964441645.1 uncultured Acidobacteriota bacterium | reverse complement strand
AAACGTTTACGTGCTGGAAGTGAAGGGCGACTCCATGATCGAGGACCACATCCTGGAAGGCGACTTCATCATCGTCGAGCAGACCGAGAACGCCAACAACCGCGACATCGTCGTCGCCCTGGTCGGGGGGCAAGAGACCACCCTCAAGCGCTTCTTCCGCGAGCCCGGCGGCAAAGTGCGCCTGCAGCCCGCCAACCCCAGCCTGCCGCCCCTCGTGGTCCCCGCCAAGGACGTGCGCATCCAGGGCCGCGTCGTCGGCGTCCTGCGCCGCTACTAAGCGCATTCTCCTTCAGGTACGGAAGAGCACGGATTCGCGCTGGAAGGCGCGCACGGCCACGAACAGCGCCGCCGCTGCGTACACGCAGCTCGAGCCAAAAATCAGCAGGATGAGTCCCCAGGGGTAGTTGCCGGTCAGAATTTCTTTTGACACCAGGCTGACGTTCAGAATCGGCACCAGCGCCAGCTTGGCGTTCAGCTCCACGCCCGGCAGCAGCGCCGCAATCGCCGGCAGAATGACGACAAACACCAGCGGCTGCACGTAGCTCTGCGCCTCCTTGTAGCTCTTGGCCAGCAGCGAGAGGGCCAGCAGCGAAGCCGAGAACAGCACCGCCAGCGGCAGCACCATCAAGAAGACCGCCGCCATGCCCGTCCCGCTGATGACGAAGCTCAGCGGCTCGCGCCCCGGGCGGCTCAATCCCTTGAAGGTATCGGCCGCGAGGAGAGCGGTGGCGGCGAACGAGCCCAAGGCCAGCAGCGTGGTAACGAGCGAGGCCGTCAGCACCATCAGAAATTTCCCCAGCACCAGCTCGGTCCGCCCCACGGGGCTGGCGAGTATAGTTTCGATGGTGCCGCGCTCTTTTTCCCCCGCCGTCAGGTCCATCGCCGGGTAGGCGGCGCCGGTCAGGCAAAGAATAATGATCATGTAGGGAATAAACCCGCCCAGGACGTTGCCGCCGACTTTCTCCGGCGAGGCTACGTTTTCTTCCTCGGCCTTGAAGGGCTCGAGGATATCGCGGGAGAGGCTGCGGGCCAGCAGGCGCTGCTCAATCATTTTGTCGCGGTACTCGCGCACCACCTGTTGCAAGTTGCGCACGGCAAACTGCGAGCGCAGCTCGCCGGCGTAATGGTAAATCTTGACCGTGGGCGCCTCGCCCGCGCCCGCCAGCAGCCTCTGCTCGAACTCGGCGGAGAATTCCACCGCCGCGCGGAGCTTCTTGTCGTTGATGCGCGCCACGTAGTCCTGCGCCGCCGGGACGACCTGGACGCCTTCGGCCGCGCCGATGGCGGCGGCCAGCGCCGGGGCATGCTCGGCGCCGAGCAGCATCACGGTCGAGCCTTCCTGCTGCGCCTTCTGGATCATCCGCGCCGCCAGCGCCCCGAAGCCGATGGTCATCAGCGGAAAGAACACGATGGGAATGACCACCATCGAGACCACGGTGCGGCGGTCGCGCAACTGGTCGAGGAGTTCCTTGCGGTAAACGATGCCGACCTGAGCGAGCTTCATCCGGCCTCCACGGTGCGGACGAAAATGTCTTCGAGGTCGGTGAGCACCGAGCGTTCGCGGAGCTGGGCGAGGGTGCCCTCGGCGAGCAGCCGCCCGTTGTGGATGATGCCGATGGTGTCGCACAGCTTTTCTGCTTCGCTCATCACGTGCGTGGAGAAGATGACGGTTTTGCCCCGGGTGCGGCAGTCGCGGATAAAGCTGACGATGGTGCGGGCGGTCATGACGTCGAGGCCGACCGTGGGCTCATCGAAAATCATCACCGGCGGGTCATGCACCAGCGTGCGGGCGATGGAGACTTTTTGCTTCATTCCCGTGGAAAGCTTGTCCACGCGGCGGTCGGCGAACTCGCCGATCTCCAGCATTGCGAAGAGCTCTTCGGTGCGCTTTTTGAGGTTGCCGTCGTTCATCCCGTTGAGGCGGCCGAAGTAGGCCACCGTCTCCCGCGGCGTCAGGCGCCCGTAGAGGGCGGTGGCGGTGGAAAGGAAGCCGACGTGGGCGCGCACCTTTTCCGGCTGCTCGAAGACGTCGAAACCGGCCACGCGCGCCGTGCCGTCGGTAGGCTGGAGGATGGTGGCCAGCAGGCGCAGCGTAGTGGTCTTGCCGGCGCCATTCGCCCCCAGCAGGCCGTAGATTTGCCCCGGCTGACAGCGGAAGCTGACGCCGTCCACGGCGCGGATTTCCCCGCGCTTCTTATCGCGAAACACCTTCGTCAATTGCTGCGCTTCAATCATGGCCGGCTTAGCGGAATACGCACGGGGATACTAGCGTGGATTTCCTGTCCCGCTTCGCAGAATTGGGCGGCTAAACCGGATCAATCGGCCGCACTTCGATTCGCGCCGCCGTGGCGCAGGTGAGGATGGTTGCGCGCGATCTGCAGCGCTTCGTCGAGATTTCGCGCGGTGATAAGGAAGAATCCAGCCAATGGGCCGGAATCTTTGGCCCACTCCTCGGACGGCAGAATCAATTCTCCTTCCTCTCGCAGCAGGCGGGCTCAATTCCGCAGCGCGGATCCCCAGCCCGTCCTGGTGTGGGGCACGCGAACCTCTGCAGTGGCAACAGCGACGTTGCCGGAAGCATCTCTTGCGCGGTAGCGAACCGTGTAGATGCGTCCGGTGCCTCTGCCTGAACGCTCGGCCCGAAGGAAGAAAGCACGGTCGTCCGTTCCGAAGCTCGCTCCCTGGATGTCGTTGGCCGTGTCTCCATCACCGAGACCGTTGTCGGGCTCGTTGCGGGTGATCGAGACCAGCTCGATAGTGGGATTCGGATCACAAACGTCATTCAGCTGAACAGTAGCTGTGATCTGAACGAGCTTATGATGGGGCGGCCAGAGCACGTTGGGCGAGAGGGTAAGGCTCAGGGTGGGTGCTGTGGTGTCCTGCACTGTGATCGCGACAGAATCGCTGGCCGTCTCGCCTTTGCCATCGTTCACCGTCAAAGTGAAGGCGTGCGTCCCCAGCGGCAGCGTCAGGTTGACAACGGCAGTGGTGCCCACCACGTTGTTCGCCGCGTCCTTCCACACAAAACTGAGCGGATCGCCATCCGGATCGCTGGAGTTCGACCCGTCCAACGTTATGGGGGTGCCCGCATGGTTAGTGCATTCACCAGTCTGGTCGGGCCCCGCATTGGCTACCGGGGGCTGGTTTACCACCCCGCGGCTGAAGAAGATATCCGAATTGCCGGGGGTGGTGTCCACCCATACGACGTTGCTGTTGCCGTCGCCGTCCACGGCGATCCGCGGACCCGATGAGTTGCCCGTGTTATTGGAGAGGTTCTTTGGGGTGGAGAAGGTGGCACCCCCATCGGTCGAGCGGCTGAAGAAGATATCCAAATTGCCGGGGGTGACGTCATGCCAGACTACGTTGATGTTGCCGCTGGAATCTACGACCATCTGCGGGAGTTCTGACTCACCCGTATTATTGGAGAGCTTCTGGGGTGTCGAGAAGGTGGCACCGCCATCGGTCGAGCGGCTGAAGAAGATGTCGGCGTTGCCTGGGGTGCTGCCCCGCCAGACCACGTTGATTTTCCCGCTGCCATCCACGGCGATATGCGGCTGGAATGAGCCGCCTGCGTTGGAGAGGTTCTTGGGCGTGGAGAAGGTGGCGCCTCCATCGGTGGAGCGGCTGAAGAAGATAGTGAGGGTGTTGTTCGCCCAGACCACGTTTATGTTGCCGCTCGCATCCACGGCGATCTGGGGGAAGAGGAGAGCGAAGGAGAATATGCCCCCCGTGTTGTTGGAGAGGTCCTTCGGGGTGGAGAAGGTGGTGCCTCCATCGGTCGAGCGGCTGAAGAAGATGTCGGCGTTGGGGGAGGTTGTGTCTGCCCAGACCACGCTGATGTTGCCGCTTACATCCACGGCGATCTGCGGACCGCTTGAGTCGCCCGTGTTGTTGGAGAGGTTCTTGGGGGTGGAGAAGGTGGCGCCTCCATCGGTCGAGCGGCTGAAGAAGATATCCGTGAAGGAGATATCGGGGCTGTGTGCCCAGACCACGTTGATGTTGCCGCCCGCATCCACGACGATCTGCTGAAACCTTGGGGAAGACCTGCTGTTGGAGAGGTCTTGGGGGTGGAGAAGGTGGCACCTCCGTCGGTCGAGCGGCTGAAGAAGATGTCGGGGTTACAGCAGGTGCTATCCACCCAGACCACGTTGATGTTCCCGCTTGCACCCACAGCAGTCCGCGGAGAGGATGACTCGGCCAGATTGTTGGAAATGTTCTTCGGGGCGGAGAAGCTGGCGCCCCCATCGGTGGAGCGGCTGAAGAAGATGTCGAAGTTGCCGGAGGTAAAGTCATGCCAGACGACGTTGATGTTGCCGCTCGCATCCACGGCAATCGTCGGAGCGTCTGAGTTACCCGTGGTGTTGGAGAGATTCTTGGGGGTGGAGAAGGACTGCGCCTGGGCGGCCGCTGCAAAGAGTGCGAGAGCAAGCCCCGGCAGTGCGCCGCCCCGAATGGCCCGGATCAGAAAATCCTTCAACGGAGTCATTACCGTTCGCCTCGTGTGTAAACTGGAATTTCCGATTTCAACTCTACCTTTCTGCAGAATCATACCCCAGCCGCCCTCTCGTTTCAAACTCAGATCGCAATGGCGGGGTTTGCGCAGCATCCCGGCTCGTTTTGCCCGTTCCGGTCACTTGCTTGGTCTGCTTCCTGCCTCCAACTTGGCATGAACACAGGCCATGAATATCTTCTACAAAATTATGGCCGACTTTCAAATCGGAAATCCGGGACTAGTTGTTGCGGGAAGCACCGTCAATTCAGTGCGGGCTGGGATGCTCGCTAGGGGCCAGACGAGGAAGATGTTGACAGTTTTTGTCCCCGTCTGGTAGATTAAGTAGGTTTCGGGAACCCCCTGAGGGGCAGGTGTTAGCAACCCTTGGGGGGTAAAGGGCGTGACACCCCGCTCTCACAGGCGGGGTGAATGTTTGTAGAGAGCTCTGGGTCGGTCGCAGGGCCGACGATAGAGCAGCAACCTTCGGCTTGTCGGCCCCACGGCTGGGCAAGCTCGGGGCAGCAAACTTCCGCTAGAAGCTCCGTGGGCGGGCGCAAAGCCCGCGCCGAGGGAGCCAGGTCCCGAATGTCAAGAATGAGGGGGTAGGCAGAGTGCCTACGTTTGCCCAACTTGTGCGCCAGGGCCGCGTGCCGATGCGGTCGAAGACGAAGTCTCCGGCCTTGCAAGGCTCGCCGCAGAAGCGCGGGGTGTGCGTGCAGGTGAAGACCATGACGCCCAAGAAGCCCAACTCGGCGCTGCGCAAGGTGGCGCGCGTCCGCCTCTCCAACGGGATGGAAGT
>CAYTXK010000168.1:0-5306 GCA_964441645.1 uncultured Acidobacteriota bacterium | reverse complement strand
CGGTCAAGAGCGAACAGGCCTACCTGGCGCTGGTGGCTTTTCCGCTCGCGGGCGGGAAACCCATGGGCATCTGCGACGATTGCATCCTGCGCTGGTCGCCCGACGGCGCCTTTCTCTATCTGTCCTTCCGGGGCATGAGCGCCGAAACTGCCGGGAAAACCTTTGCCTTTCGCGTGCAGCCCGGGAAGTCGCTGCCCGCGCTGCCTGCCGGCGGGCTGCAATCCTACCGCGACCTGGCTCGCCTGCCGGGGATGCAGGTGATCGAGCGCAACGACATCACTCCTGGCCCGAACCCCTCCGTCTACGCCTTCTCACAAAGCTCTGTCCACCGCAACCTCTACCGCATTCCCCTACCCTAGAATGAAGCCTGGCCGAGGCCTATTCGCCAGTCTGCTCCTGGCCGTCGCGCTGGCCGCCACTGCTCAGGGCTTCGCCAGCGTCGCACCGACGCAGGCTCAGCCCCAGCCAGCCCCGCCGACGGCGGGGCCGGCGCCCGCGGCCTACGTCCCCAGCCCGGAAGTGCTTCAGCTTTTTATGCTGGGGCGCGACACTTTGAGCCAGGCGGGGCGAACCGAAGACTCGAAGGCGCGCGCCGAGAAAATCCGCCAAGCCCTCCGCTACTTGGAGCAGGCCGCCGCCAAAGATCCCAAGTACGCCCCTGCGCACTACGGGGTGGCTCAGGCCTACAACATGCTGGCCGGCTTCGGAGGCGCGGAAGCCAAAGAAGCTTTCCCGCGCGTCAAGGCCGCGGCCCAGAAGGCGCTCGAAAACGGCGACCATCTGTCGGGCGGCCACCTCTGGCTGGCGGCTGTCTACTATCAGTACGACTGGGACTGGGCCGGCGCAGAGCGCGAATTCCGGCGCGCGCTCGAGCTCAACCCCCGGGAAGCTGCGGCCCAACGCTTCTACGCGCGCTTTTGCGCTTCAATGGGGCGGTTCGACGACGCGCTCAAGGCCATCAAACGCTCGCAAGCGCTCGAATCGAACCCCGCGCCGGCCTACTCCACGCTCGGGCTGGTCCTTTTCTGGGCCCGCCGCTACGACGAGGCCATCGAGAACTATCAGAAAATCCTCGCCGCCAATCCTGCCAATCAAACCGCCCACTTGTATGTCGGCCTGGCCTACGCGCAGCAAGGCCAGTGGGCGGAGGCCGTGGCGGAACTGGAAAAAGGCGCGGCCGACCGCAACGCCGGTGGCGTAGCCGCGCTCGCCTACGGATATGCTCTGGCGGGCCGCCGCGAAGAAGCGCTGAAGCTTCTTAAAGAGTTGACGGAAGGAACGAAAAAGCCCTTTACGCGCTTCCCTACGATTGTCCCGCCCTACCGCGTGGCGGCGGTTTATGCGGCGCTGGGGGAGAAAGAGCAGGCTCTCGATTGGTTGGAAAAGGACTACGCTGCCCGCGGCGGCTGGATGGTCTGGCTCAAAGTCGACCCCGCCTTCGACCCCCTGCGCCAAGACCCGCGTTTTCAGGAACTCTTGCAGCGCCTGAACTTCCCCGAGTAAATTCCGGGAAAGAGCGGCAGGAAAAACATGAAGCCGCGCTATGTCGGCGGATCCGGCTGAGTCTGTGGAGAACAGTTCCGTGCTCAGAACGGGCGAATCCTAGATTGAAAGCGGTATTGACTCGGGCACGTTGACGGCCTAGAATCCCACCGGGTTGCGCAAGCGCTGTCTTGAAAACCGGGCCGGCCAGCAGACACGAGAGGTCAGGGGCGAACGACAGAATATGTCACTTGCAGACTACCTGCCCCAGGTACAGACTCTAGGCATCTTATTGAAACTAAGAGAGTTATAAACTTGGCGCGGCTTTGGGACCAAAAGTGCTGTTCTATGACAGGCGAGACCCAATCTATGCCCAGAGCTGCCTCCAAGGTCAAAGAAGGGCAACGCATGCGAAAATCGCAAGAAGGCTTTTCGTTGATCGAGCTGCTGATTGTGGTGGCGATTATTCTCATTATCGCCGCTATTGCCATCCCCAACCTGCTCCGTTCGCGCATTGCCGCCAACGAAGCCTCGGTGGTTGGGGCTCTGCGCACCATAATTACCGGTCAGGTGACTTACGCGGGGCAGTACCCAGCGGTCGGCTATGCGGCCACGTTGCTGGTGCTCGGCCCGCCCGCCGGCGGCGCCCCGCCCGACCAGAACGCGTCCGATATCATTGACGCCACGCTGGCCAGCGGATTCAAAAGCGGTTACGGTTTCCAGAGCACTGGCGCCACCGACGGTTGCAATGCACCCGACGCGGCTTTCACGAATACCACGGCCGCCGGCCTGAATGTGACGTTTGAGATTTACGCTTGCCCGGCCTCGCAAAACCGCACCGGCATCCGCAACTTTTGCACCAGCGACGGCGGGACCCTCCGCCAGGGGGCCGACACGGTCACCGTCTGCGATTTCACTGTCGCTTCGCCGCCGGTCAGCTAAGCTTCCCGTCCCGGGCTTTGACTTCGGCTGAAGCAGCCGCTAGCATCCCACTGCCGCCTCGCAACACCGGGCGACCCGGCACCGAAAAAGGAGAGAGCTATGAGCGAGTGGACGTTTGCGCAAACCGACCCCGCAGAGGAACTCTCTCAATTGCACCATTTCTCTCTAAAAAAACACGAAGCGGACGGTGACATCGAATTCCTCATCACGGTGCGGGAATACGCCACCAAGAACGAGCAGGGGATGCGGTTTTTTGCCAGCGCCGATAAACAGACCAATCAGAAAACCGCGCCCTTCACACCCTGCGGCTGGGGCCCCACCCTATTGAAGGCTCTCTCGGAATGCGTGAAAGCTGTCCACCTCTTTCCCTACCAGGGCCCCAGGCCCGACTGAGTGGATGGGCCGGCTGACCTCTCCCCGCTTGCACTTTCTAGCTCGATTCTTTCGAACTGCCTGACTGTCGCGGCAAATATTGCCGGACGAGCGTGAGCAGCGCCGGAATGTCAATGGGCTTGGGAAGGTAGGGGCGGCCGGACTTCTGCAAAAACTCCAAAGTGTTCGGGTTGCCCGTATCGCCGGTAAGAAAGATGACGTGACTCTTAAGTTCGGGCAGGTGTTGGTCGAGAAACTCGAAGAGCTGCTTGCCGTCGAAATCGGGCATGCGAATATCGGACAGAACCACGTCGTAGTCGCCGCGGGCCAATAGCTGCACGGCTTTGCGGGCGGAGTTGGCAGTTTCGAGGTCGAACTGCTCCTTGCTGAGGACCTTGCCAATGACGTGCAGAATATCTTCGTCGTCGTCAATCAGCAGGATGTGACCCCGCAGCTCTTCCTCTGGCTCCGAGTCGGCCAAATGAACCGAGCTCATGGATTCGTAGAGATCCCAGCGGGTGTTGCCGCGGCATTCGCGACAGAAGCGGGTGAGGTAACCGTCGCCGCGCAGCTGGCGCTCGTCGCTCTCGTTGAGCAATATGTCGATGCGGGAACCACAGGTGTGGCAGCGGAAAAGAGCGCGTTTCATCGTTCCCTTCCCTGGCGGCGCCTGCCCCCCGCTGATCGCGAAGCGCCTAGCTTGCGATTCGAACGACAATGATGCGCCCCGCCGCGGGGAGTGTCAAGCAACGACCACCGGCCGAGGCACCGACCTCCGTTCCCCTAAACGGACGATGATGAGGCCCCCGCCGGCCCCGCCGATGGCGGCGTTGGGCGGAGTTCTTGCCAGAGGCGCACCACGGCAGCGCGCAGCTCCTCCGTGGCGGACGCATACCGCGCCTCCGAGTCGCGCACTGATGCAGTAGGAGGCAAGGGCGCCGGGGGCGGGATTGGCGCCCCGAGGCGCAGGCGAACGCGAGCCAGCCCTCGCGGCGAATGGCCGCGCGGCCACACCTCATAGAGGCCCTCGAAGGCGGCGGGGACAATCGGCACTTGCAGGTGCAAGGAAAGAATGGCGGCGCCTTTCTTGAAGCGCTTGACCTCGCCGTCTGGGGTCCGCTCCCCTTCGGGAAACAGCACCAACACCCGCCCCTGCCGCAAACCGTAGGCCCCCGCCTGCATGGCGCGCACCAGGTTCCTATCGGGGTCGATGGGCACCAGGTTAGACAGCCAGGCAATCCAGCGCATGAGCGGCGTCTTGAAGTACTCGCTGGCCCCGACAAAAAACACCTGGCGGAAAAGCCGGTAGGGCAGCGCGCTCACCAAGAACAGCGGATCCACGTAGGTCTGGTGATTCGGCGAAAGCAGGAAGGGGCCGGAAGCCGGCAGGTGCTGGCGCCCTTCCACTCGGAAGCGGAAGAACAACCAACACAAAGCGTAGAGCCCTTTCATCAACAAGAACAGGACTACGGAAAAGTGCGACCGAGGTTCAAGCAGGGCCGCCACCTCCGGGTCGGGAGGCACCGCGGGGTCGAGCAGGCGCGTCCAAGGGTCGCCACCAGCGTCGACGGGTCCGGTGGCGCCCAGGGGCGAGCGCACGGCCTCGATGAGCTCGCGCACAGTGTAAATGCCGCTGGCGGTTTCATCGGGCACGTCGGTGCCGAAAAGCTGCTCGAGCCGGGTCATCAGCTCCACCCGTTCCATGGAATCGAAGCCGAGATCCAGGTCGAGGTTGCTGTCGCCGCGAATAGAAGTTTTCTGTTTGGAGGCCTCGCGGATAAGCTCCAAGGCTTGGGCCACCTGTGGGTCGGCTTGCCAGGCCGCCTCTTCGGCGCTCAAGGGCCGCTCTTCCGCGACCGGCTCAGAGGCCTCGGGCGCCTGGGCGCGCTCTCGCGCCCGCTTTTCGATCTCGAAGCGCCGCAGCTTGCGGGTGGTGGTGCGCGGCAGCTCTTCCGACCAGACCTCGAAGCTCAGGACGCGCTTCTGACTGGGCAGGTGGATGGACAAGCCGTCGAGCTCGAAGCGAATGATCTCGCGGGCGTTGACAATCTTGCGCTCCCGCAAAACGTCGAAGTCAGGCACGATCACCGCATGCAGCCGCTCGGCAGCCGGCTCGCCCGGGCGCGCCAGTCCCATCACGCAGATTTCCTTGATGAAAGGCGATTGCAGGTAGTGGGCCTCGATTTCCTCGGGGTAGATGTTCTTTCCTGAGCTGAGGACGATGAGTTCCTTGCTGCGGCCGGTGATGAGCAGCCGCCCCGCTTCATCCAGCCGGCCGAGATCCCCGGTATGGAGCCAGCCGTCGCGCAGAACTTCGGCGGTGGCCTCAGGGCGGTTGTAGTAGCCCTCCATCACAATCGGGCCCCGTATGGCCACTTCGCCATCGGGTGCCCCTTCGCCCGACCCCGGCTTGGGAGGCAGGATTTTCACCTCCACGCCGGGCAAGGGCCGGCCCACCGTGCCTGTCCAGGGCTCATCGGGACGCGTGGCCGTGGCCCCGCCCGAAGTCT
>CAYTXK010000167.1:0-5332 GCA_964441645.1 uncultured Acidobacteriota bacterium | reverse complement strand
CTGCCCGGCAAAGGCAGCGTCGCCGTGCAGCAGGATGGGCAGAACTTTTTGTTCGGCGCCGCGCCCGAGGCGTTGCTGCTTGGCGCGCACACGGCCGAGCACGATCGGATCAATGGCTTCGAGGTGGCTGGGGTTCGAGGCCAGGCGGACGTGAAGCGAGCGGCCGCTGCGGGTGCGGCGCTCGCCGGTGGCGCCCACGTGGTACTTGACGTCGCCGCCCCCCAACACGCTGCGCGGGTCGACGTCTTCGAAACCGGCGAAGACTTCCACCGCGGCCTTGCCCACCGTGTGCACCATGACGTTGAGCCGCCCGCGGTGGCTCATCCCCACCACGACTTCCTCGGCGCCGCGCTCGGCGCCCGCGTCCAGCACTTCATCGAGCAAGGGAATCAGCGCCGACATCCCTTCCAGCGAAAACCGCTTGGTACCCGGATAGCGGCTGTGCAGAACTTCCTCGAAGATTTCGGCGCGCACCAGCAATTCCAGGATGGAGTTCCGATCCGGGGCGGGGGCTTCGGCTTCGATTTGCTCCGCCAGCCAGCGGCGCCGCTCCGCGTCGGGGATGTGCATGAACTCGACTCCGAGGGTGCCACAGTAGCAGCGGCGGGCCGCCTCGGCCGCCTCGCCTGCGAGCGCCAACTCCGGGTGCGGCGAAGGTGGGAAGTAGCCGAGCGGGTCGAGGTCGGCTTCGAGATACCCCCAGCGGCGAAACAAATCGAAAATCCGCTCGCGGTCGGCGTCGGGCATAGGCTCAGTATATCCGCCTTCTTCACCTCATCTGGTGAGCTACTGGTTCGCCTGGGCGGCCTACCACCGACACGCGCTTGGAGCGCTAGCCACCTGACGCCCCGTCCGATTACTTCTCAGATCCCTGAGCAAACTTCTTCAGCAAGGCCGCCAGAGCCTGGCTCTGGGCCTTGATGTCCTGCGCGGTCTCGCGGGTCGAGGCGTCCAAGCGCGGTTCCATCACCAGCAGGTCGGCCGAAGCCACGAGGGTTGTCAAAGGAGTTACGGCTTGGCGGTATAGTTTGTCGGCCTGCTCGGCAAAGGCAGCGCCGACGGGTTCCGCCCCCGCGGCCGCGGCCTTGCCGGGCTTGCGCGCTGGGGCCGTGCGCTCCTCCTGGAGGGATTCGACCAAGCGCTTCTGGGCGGAGAGCTCCGCCTCGCGCTCGCGCGCCGCTTCTTCGGCCTGTCTCAAGGCCGCCTCTAGATCGCGGAGCTGCGTCAGGGCGCGCTTGGCTTCCTGGCGCGCCTGCGCCAAATCCTTTTCTGCCTGCGTCTGGCCGGCCGCCACTTGCTGGTCGCGAGCCGCGAGCTGCCGGGCGAGCTCCTGCACCTTGTCTTCTAGCTTCCTCGTCTGATTGCGCTGGCGCCCGAGCTCCTCCTCCAGTTCCTGTTGCGGGGAAGGCTTTCCGGCCGCACCAGGCTTGAGCCGCTCGCTTTCCGCCCGGCTGTGGGCGAGATCGGCTTCGAGTTCGCGGATGCGCTTCTCGGCCGCCTCCACCCCACGGCCCGCCTCGCTGAAACCCCGTTCCAGCCCGCGCACGCGAGTCTCGAGCGCCTCCTTCTCCTGCCGCAGCGGCGGCAGCTGCTCTTCGGCGGTACTGGTTCGCGTGGTTAGTTCCGCCTCGAGCGCCTTGTAACGTGACTCTTCCTGGCCGAGGATAGCGCGCGCCGCCTCGGCATCGTCCCGGCTGCGGGCGAGCTCGATTTCGAGCGACTGGATACGCCGCTCGGCCTGCTCCAATTGCTCGCGCACTGGCTCGATCGAGCTTTCCGCCGCGGAACGCAGGCGGAGCGCTTCTTCCTCCATCACTTGCCCACGGCTTCGCGCCGCCTCCTGCTCCGCTTGGAGCTGCTGCTGCAACTCATTCCGCTGCTGGCGCAAGCTTTCAAGATGCTGCTCTCGATGCTGCAATTTCTCCGTCAGGCGCTCCACCTGAGCGGCCATGGCCAGGCTGGTCTCCACCGCTGCTTCCAGAGAGGTGGAAGGAGGCACAGTTTCTTCCGCGGCGGGAGTCATCCCTTCGGGTTCTCCCGCCGATTCCGACGTGGGCTCTGCGGGGACAACAGGCGGGGCTGCGGCAGGGACCGCCGGAGGAGGGGCGCTCTCCGGTGTCCATCGGACTCCCCCTCGGCCTGCCTCTTCCCCGGCCAAATCGGTGCCGCCTTTCCACCAAGCGCTGAGCCGCGCGAGCAAGCTCGGCTGCGCCGGAGCGCTTTCTCCCGGTTTCGGCGCGGCCTCCGCGACCGCGGGGGCGGCTTTCAATTTTCTCGCCGGCTCTGCGGTGAGCAGCTGGGGGCCGGTCAACTCGTCTTCGCCAACCTCGCCGTCGTCGGAAGAATCAAAGCCCGCTTCAGCTTGGGGCTCGACTGAGGCTCCGAGGCCGGGGGTCTCCTCCGGCCTCTTCTTTTTCTTCTTGCGGCCCATTGGGCGGACGACCTCCTCGCGATTGGGGCAAGCTTACGGCAAAAGCCTCAACCCGACAACGACGAAAGAACAGAAAGAACGGACGCTAACCGGCGCAGGTTGGACACAAACCCAGAAACTGCACGTGGTGGGAGGCGGTCGCGAGCCCGGTGCGCCGGCGAACCTCGGCGAGCAACTTGCGCGGCAAATGCACGTTGACGTCCATCAGCCACCCGCAGCGCGTGCAGATGGCGTGGTCGTGGCGGTCGCGGTTGCGGTCGTAGCGGGCGGCGGCGTCGCCGAAGGTGAACTCGCTCAACTCGCCCCGCTCCACCCACCAGCGCAGGGCGTTGTAGATGGTGGCGTAGGCGATGCCAGGAAGGCGGCGACGCACGCGCTGGAACACCTGGGCGGCCGTGGGATGGTCGTCGGAGGCCCGGACGGCCTCCAGCACCAACTGGCGCTGGCGTGTGCGGCGAAACGGTTTGGCGCCCATCAAGGCTTGCCTTATTCGAGCAGGCTGGCCAGTTGGTGCTCGTCCTCAACTTCGTCCTCGAGCGCCTCGCGCACCAGGTGATGGGTGACGGGGTCGGCGTCGCGCACCTTACCAAGCAGGCTATTGTAGAACTCGATCGCCGCCTGCTCGCTCTCGATGCTCTCCTTCAGCATGCGCTTCCAGTCGGTCGGGTCTTTGGGCAGGGAGCCCACGCGGTTGTAGCTGAGCTTGTCGGCCTCGCTCAGCCGCTCGAAAGGAACTCCGCCCAACTGCACGATGCGCTCCATAAACGTCCCCGCGTGCTCCCACTCGTGCTGGGCCATGGCGGTGAACTTCTCCGCCACTTCGCGGCCGTGCATGCCGGTGGCGTAGACGGAGAGCAGCCGGTAGCGGTAGGCGGCTTGCAATTCGGCGGCGGCCGCCCGGTTCAACTCCTTGATGATCTCCTGGCGGTTCTTGACGATCTGCTGTCCCTTGAGCATAGGAGTCCTCCTTATCTCTAATTATAATTATTCTAAGTTCGCCCGCTTGTCAAGAGGGCGGGGCTAACGGCCGGGCCCCGCGGCCGGGCCCTTCGACTGCGCTCAGGGCAAGCAGGCCACTGGATCCACGGTAGCTGCGCCGACCCGCAGCGCCCCGCAGTCAAAGGCTTGACCCTGCTCGTTGATGGCGCGGAAGCGCAGCTCTTCCGGCGTCGCCTCCCACAGCATGAAAGTGCGCCGCTGGTCTTCCCTCGCCGCTACCACCGGGCTCGCCCCGGCGTTGCCCCGGCGCAGCTTCCCGCTCGACCCGCAGACAAAATAGACAATCCCCTTTTGCGGGTGAAAGCGCTCGTAAATATGGTCGTGCCCCGCCAGAACCACCTGCACGCGGGGCGCCGCGGGGTCGTCGCCTTCGAGCAGGCGCTCGAGCTTCTGTCGTAAGCGCGGGTCGCTGCCGTGGCGATAGCCGGTTGAATAGAGGGGATGATGGCCGTAGACAATGCGCCAGCGGGCGCGGCTGGCCGCCAGCGTGCGCTCGAGCCAGGCCAGCTGGTCGGGGTCCTGCTTGTCCTTTTCGATCCGCACCGTGTTGAGGACGAAGAACTCCAGCAGCGGCGCGGCCGGTCCGGCGGGAGGCTGCCAGGCGCCGGCGGTGAAGTTGTAATAGCCGAAGGGCCCGTCAATATGGAAGCGGGCGCGGGCGTTGATCAAGTCCTGGCCCTCGTCGTTGCGCATATCGTGGTTGCCGAGCGTGGCCCGGAACACCACGCCGCGCGCCTGCAGCGCCCCGTAGGGTTTGTCGAACTTCTCGGCGAAATCTTTCTCGCTGCCGCCGCCCATGCCGAAGAGCCCGCCGTAAATGTTGTCGCCCAGCATCAGGACGAGGTTGAAGGGATAGCGGTCGTGCCAGGCCAGCATCTGCTCCGCGATGCGGTACTGGTAGGGGTCGCCGGTGCCGCTGTCGCCAATCACGGCAAAGCGAACCACTTCGGCCGGCGGCTGGGCCGCCGCAAAAAAGATGCCCAGGAGACAGAGGAAGCACAGGAGGAGAGGAGGAGAAAACCGCTTTAGACTTTTATACCCCTTCACTTTTTCACTCCTCATTTCTTCGATGCTAGCGCGCCCCGCGACGGCCTTCAACCGGCGCTTGCAGGGGTCGCAGCCGGCGGCTAGGATAGGCGGTTCCTGTGCCCAACGAGAAACCATTCCGAGGCCTGCTCCGCCGATTGGGCCGGACGCTTTCCCTGTTCGCGCTGCTCGGGAGCGCGCTCCTAGCCCAGCCACTCGCTCCCCTGGCGCTGCCGGAAGAAAAGCACCTGCGCAACGTCCACCAGATAACTCCCCGCGGCGAGAACGCCGAAGCCTACTTCTCCGCCGACGGCCGCTGGCTCATTTATCAATCGGCGGGGGAGGGCGTGCCCTGCGACCAGATTTTCATTGTTTCGGCCGACAGCACGGCCAGCCAGCGCCGCCGGGTCAGCAACGGCCTGGGGAAAACCACCTGCGGCTACTTTTTCCCCAAAGGCAACCGCATTCTCTACTCCTCCACTCATCTGGCCAACCCCGGCTGCCCGCCCCGGCCTGACTACAGTCGGGGCTACGTCTGGGCGCTTTACCCCGACTACGACATTGTTACCGCGCGGCGCGACGGCTCCCACCTGCGACGCTTGACCGCCGCGCCCGGCTACGACGCCGAAGCCACCGTGTCCCCCAACGGCCGCCGCATTGTTTTCACTTCGGTGCGCGACGCCGACCTGGACATTTACTCGATGAAGCCCGACGGAACCGATGTGCGCCGCCTGACGCACGAACTCGGCTATGACGGCGGGCCGTTTTTCTCCCCCGACGGCAAGAAAATTGTCTACCGCGCCCATCACCCGACCGATCCGGCCGCGGTCGAAGACTACAAGGCGTTGCTGGCCAAGGGGCTGATCCGCCCGACAA
>CAYTXK010000166.1:356-5346 GCA_964441645.1 uncultured Acidobacteriota bacterium | reverse complement strand
CTGTTTCCACCACCATAGCAGCGCCGCACAAATGGGTCAAGGCAGCTCACCCGCAGCCCGCGTCCCGAGGCGCTGCACCGCGACACGAACCTGCTCCACCGTAATCGAGAGAATGCACTCCGGCTGCGCGAAGGCGTAGCAGCGGTCGCCTTTGCAGGGGTTGCAGGGGTAGTAGTTCTGGACAACTTCGTGCGGCGCTTTCCACGGCCGCCAAATGGTGGAATCCATGGAGCCAAACAGCACCACCGTGGGGCGCCCCAGCGCCGCCGCGATGTGCGCCGGGCCGCTGTCCACGCCGACAAAGAGCGCCGCTCCTTCTATCAGCGCCACCAGTTCCGGGATGCTCAGGCCGGCCATCCGCCGCAGCGGCCTGCTCGCCGCCCGCGCAATGGCGTCGAGTTTCGCCTCTTCCCCCGGCCCGCAGTGAAATACCGGCGTCAACCCCTCTTCTTCGAGCATCTGCCCCAAAAGGGCATAGCGCTCCGCCGGCCAGTCCTGCGTCGGTATGCGCGAAATCGGGTGTACGACCGCATAAGGTGGCCCAACTCCGCCCGCTGCGAGCTTCTTCGCAACCGAAACCCTGGCCGCGAGCTGCGGGAAAACCTGCAGGGGCGGGATTTCTGCCGCCGGCAGGCCCGCCCAGTAGAAGAGGCCCATCTGCCACTCGACGGAATGCACGCGCTGGCGGCCGAAGAAACTCCGCACATCGGGCGCGCGGGCGGTGTAGACGAACGGGAAACGGAAATGGCCGAAGGCTAGGCGATGGGGGGCGCCGCTGGCGCGGGCCAGAACCGCGCTCAGCGTGCCGCCATGAAGGTTGACGCAGGCGGCAAAGCGCCGCCGGCGCACGTCGTCCAGAGCGCGAGCAATGGCCAGCGGCGCCGTCGGACCCTCAGGATCGAGGCTGAGAATTTCTTCGATGTCAGGATTGCCTTCGAGGATGGGGGCGAAGCGCGTGTACATCAAAACGGAGAGTCGCAGGTCGGGTCGCCACTGCTTGAGGGCGCGCAGCGCCGGGGTCAGGAGCAACGCATCGCCGAGCGAGCGCAAGCGGATGATGAGCAGACGCGCGCCGCGGGGCAGCGAGGGCAACAATTGCGCCGGGGATTCAGCCGCCGAAGCCATGCCGCTCAAGACTCGGGGCGGGCTTCCTCGGCCAGCATTACGGGGATATCGTCGTGAATGGGGTAGACCAGGCGGCAGGCCGGGCAGCGCAGGCCCTTCTGGTCGGCGGTCAGCGCCACCGCTGTCTTGCACTTGGGGCAAACCAGAATTTTCAGCAGCTCGGGATCGATGGCCACGATTCGCTCTCCGCGCTCGACGCGTTTGACTCTAGCACTCGCCGCCGGGTTTGGCAACGCGCCGGAAGCGGCGGCCGGCTATGCTAAGATGATTTGACGCCTGAATAAACTGAGGAGGAGAAGTGGCGGCGCAGATTCTGAACGGGACTGAAATCGGGCGGCAGATTCAAGAGGAGTTGCGCGCGGAAATCGCCGAGTTGAAGCGGGCCGGCGTCACGCCCGGGCTGGTGGCCGTGCTGGTGGGCGAAAATCCAGCATCGCACATCTACGTTCGCAACAAAATTCGCGCCTGCGAAGCCCTGGGCCTGCACAGCGAGCTGCTGCGGCCCCCGGCGGATATTTCTACAGCCGCGCTGCGAGCCGAAATTGAAGAGTTGAACCGCCGGCCGGAGATTGACGCCATCCTGGTGCAGTTGCCCTTGCCGCCGCAGGTGGACGCGCAGGAAATTCTGCGGGCGGTCGACCCGGCCAAGGACGTGGACGGTTTTCATCCCTTCAACGTGGGGCTGCTGGTCGCCAACCGGCCGGGGCCGCGGCCCTGCACGCCGGCCGGCATCATGGAGCTGTTGCGCCGCAGCGGTATCGATCCCAAGGGGCAGCACGCCGTGGTCATCGGGCGGAGCGACATTGTGGGCAAGCCGCTGGCGCTGCTGTTGCTCCACGCCCACGCCACCGTCACCATCTGCCACACGCGCACGCGCAACCTGCCGGGTGTGGCCCGCACCGCGGACATCTTGGTCGCCGCCATGGGCCGCGCCGCCTTCGTCACCCCGGACTTTGTGCAACCGGGGGCGACGGTGATTGACGTCGGCATCAACCGCCTCGAGGACGCCAAAATCGTCGAGCGGCTTTTCGCCCGCCACCCGCAGCGCCTGGAGGAGTTCCGCCGCAAAGGGGCGGTGCTGGTGGGGGATGTGCATCCCGACGTAGCGGAAGTAGCGGGCGCGCTTACACCGGTTCCGGGTGGAATCGGACCGCTGACGATTGCCCTGCTGATGGTCAACACGGTGGAGGCGGCGCGGCGTCGCCGCGGCGGAGCCGTGCTCAGCGCCGTGGGCCGCGGCTCGCTGGAAACGGCTCGCTAAACTTTTTCCCGCCTATGCTCAAAGTCGGACTGACCGGCGGCATCGCCTCAGGTAAGACGACGGTGGCGGAGTTGTTCCGCGCGCGGGGCTGCGCCGTGTTGAGCGCCGACCGGATGGCGCACGAGCTGATCGCACCCGGGCAGCCGGCCTACGAAGAAATCCTCCAAACTTTTGGCCGCGAGATGCTGGCGGCGGACGGGACCATTGACCGCAAGCGTCTGGGGGCGGTAGTTTTCGCCGATCGCGCGAAGCTCGCGCGCCTGAACCAAATTGTGCATCCCCGAGTGATCGGGGCGCTGGAGAAGGAATTCTCGCGCCTGGCGCAGGAAGACCCGAGCGCCATCGTGATCGTAGAAGCGGCGCTTTTGGTCGAAGCCGGCTATCACCGCCAACTGGATAAGCTCGTTGTGACCTGGTGCCGGCCGGAACAGCAGTTGGAGCGCCTGCTGGCGAAGGGCCTGACGCAAGCGGAAGCGGAGCAGCGCCTGGCGGCGCAACTGCCGGCAGAAGAAAAGCGGCGACTGGCCGACACGGTGATTGACTGCTCGGGGAGCCGAGAAGAAGCCGCCATGCAGGCGCAACGAGTTTTCGACGAATTGAAGCGCGCCACAGCGCCGGGGAGGAAGCCATGAAAGCAAGACGGAGGTTGCTGTTGTCGCTGCTGCTGGCGGTGGCCGTGCTGGGCGGCTACTGGGCCGGGCGACAACAAAAGCCGGCTCCCCTAGCGGCGCCCTCGCTGGCCAGCACCAATGCCCGAGCGGACGCCTGGCTGGCGGAGGCGGTCGGAAAGGGCGTGGCGGCCGCGGCGCTGAGCGAGGACGAGCGCACCAATGTGCAGGTGTACGCGCAGGCTTCGCCGGCCGTGGTCAACATCACCACGCGCACGGTGGAGATGGATTATTTCTACGGGGCGATGCCGGTCGCCGGCGCGGGCTCGGGGTTTATCGTCAACGACGACGGGACCATCGTCACCAACTACCACGTGGTGGGGCAGGCGCAGCAGATCCAGGTGACGCTGGCCGACCGCTCGAGCTTCGCGGCGCGCGTGGTGGGGCAGGACCCGCTGAGCGATTTGGCGGTGCTGCGCATCAAGCCCGGGAAGCGGCGCCTGCCGTCATTGCCGCTGGGCGATTCCAGCCAATTGCGCGTGGGGCAGAAAGTTCTGGCCATCGGCAACCCGTTTGGTTTTGAGGGCACCTTGACCACGGGGGTCATCAGTGCGCTGGGGCGCGAGATTCGCACCGAGGCGGGGGGCGTGCTCGATGAAGCCATCCAGACCGACGCCGCCATCAACCGCGGCAATTCCGGCGGGCCGCTGCTCGATTCGCAGGGGCGCGTCATCGGGGTGAACTCGGTCATCTTTGCGCCGCAGGGCGGCGGCAGCATCGGGATTGGTTTTTCCATTCCCGTCAACACGCTGAAATCCGTGCTGAGCGATCTGGTTCAATACGGGCGCGTGCGCCGGCCCTGGGTGGGGGTGTCGGCGATTGCTGTCTGGCCGGAGCTGGCGGAGGCGCTGGACCTGCCGGTGAAGAGCGGGCTGATGGTGGCCAGCGTTCTTCCCCGCGGGCCTGCTGACCGCGCCGGTTTGCGCGGCGGCACGCGCGCCGTGGTGGTGGGGCGCTACCGGTTTCCGGTGGGCGGCGACATCATTGTGGCGCTCGACGGCCAACCGCTGGAATCCATGACGGATTTGAACCGCACCGTCTACAAGAAACGCCCGGGCGATACGGTGGAGATTACCTACTACCGCGGGAAGCAGAAGCGCAGCGTGAAGGTGAGCCTGGAGGAGCGCCCGCCGGACATGTAGCGCCAGTTTCGATGTATATTGGCCCTATTCGGAGGGCGCAAGGAAATAGATAGGTCTTAGAGGGAGGAGTCGCTTGTCTGTCTCCGCAATCTTGTCGTAGAGTTGCACCCAAAGGTCGACTAGCTTTTCGAGGTTGATTAGAGTCATCTTACGTGTTTCTTTCGTGCGAGCTTCAGTCTCGGCATCGCTTGTGAACCCCCCCGTACATACAAAGATCCCCACATCTTCCTCGCCAAGCAGCGCCATGAACGAGCGCAGACCATCCACGGTAACCTTGTCCGCACGACGTTTGACCTGAACCTTGATACGTGGAACGCTAGTCCCCAACGGATCGCTGTGAGCAAGAATATCGACTCCCTTGTCAGGGCCGGGAGGGGCAATCCAAGAAACATGGTAGCCCATGGCGCGAAGCAACCCAGCTACGAGCTTTTGAAGATCATAAGGTTGCATCGCTTGCACGTATTGCTCGATCTGCTGCCACGCGGTCTCTTCGGCTTCCTCGAGCGCGCTTGCTGCATCGGCGGCCTTGACAACTGCGCCAGCCTCGTCGGATTCGTCTTGTGTCAGGGAAATATCTTCTGGTCGGCTGGCACTCCACTCGCGGTAAAGGCGGCTGGCTTCCCGTGCGAGCTTTTCAGGGTCTTGGATTTCGCGGTAGGCCCGTAGTCCTTCCTCCGTTATGAACCACCGCCCCTTTTCCTTAATCAGCCAACCTGCCTTGACAGGAGCAATGGTTGAAAAGCGCACGATCTTTTCGAATCTTCTAACATTTGGTCTATTCGGGTAGCTGGCCT
>CAYTXK010000166.1:0-309 GCA_964441645.1 uncultured Acidobacteriota bacterium | reverse complement strand
AAGTCAGTTGGCGGTACGAGATCCTCTAGCGTTTGCAGGACTTCCCTCGCCGGCAAACCGTTTGGGGTTTGCAGGAGTATTTTGAAGACACCACGCTGCAGTTCTCCCACTCGCCGCCATGTAATCTCAGCCATGGCAGAGCACCTCCGACTTTCCCAGCGCGTATGGGGTCTGGCCCTGCAAAGCCGTCCTCATTCCTTAGGTACCCCGTTGGACGTTCCGGTCTGCTCCGCAGTATTCTAATCCCACTTCCGCCCAGTGACCAGGCGGTATTGCTTGGCACCTAAGAGCCCTGGGAGCTGGGAGGTC
>CAYTXK010000165.1:4372-5357 GCA_964441645.1 uncultured Acidobacteriota bacterium | reverse complement strand
TAGAACGTAATCGAGCGGATTTTCGTCGGGACGCAGCAGGCGACAGCGGCGGCCGATCACCGCGGCCAGCTCGCCCTCGAAGTCCACCCGCTGCGAAAGCGGCGGATAGACGATGGCCTCCTCGGGGCCGATGACGGAAGAAGGCGGCTTCAAGAAAATCAGCGGCTCGCGCGGAACAGGGTTGCCCAGCTCGGCGGCGTGCTCGAGATAGTTCCGCCCCACGCAGACAATCTTGCTCGGCTGGCAGGGCGCGCGCAGGCGCACTTTGGCCAGCGCAAACTTTTTCCCTGTCGGCTGGCCGCCGACCCACGGCGCGGCAGTAAGGGCCTCGACCTCGTCGCCGTGCAAGGCGCCGTACTGCAGACCGCCGTCGGCTTCAAAACGACAGAAGGCAGGCATTAGTTGTTCTTCGCGGGGGGCACGGCGGCTACTTCGTTGGAGTAGCCACTCTCATTGCCGGTGGCGTCCACAGCCGTTACCACGTAGTAGTAGCTCACGCCTGCCTCGACTTGCGCGTCGGCAAAATTCTGCGCCACCAAAGCCTGCGGGGTCAGGCGCTGGTAGCCGCGGCCCGCGGTTCGGCTGCGGTAGACGAAATAGCCCGCCAGGTCGGCCGCGGTACTGGCGTCCCAGGTCAGGTCCACGCGCCCTTCTCCGACGACAGCAATCAGGTTCGCGGGCGCGGCGGGTGGGAAGACATCGCGCGGGGCGACCTCTACGGTGGCCGAATCGTCGCTCTCCGCAGTGTCCGCGCCGTACTGCGCCAGCGTGCGCACGCGGTAGAAGTACCGCCCGCCGAAACGAAACTGCTTGTCTTCGAAACGCGCCGTGGCAGCTCTCCCCTGTGAGACAAAGCTGCCTTCGGCGCCGGTCTCGCTGCGATAAATCTCGTAGCCGGCAATGGCCTCGAGGGACGTGCCGCTGGTGGTGCGCGTGGGCGGGGTCCAGCGCAACTCAATCGCCGGCTCGGTTACGCGGCTTTCTA
>CAYTXK010000165.1:0-4362 GCA_964441645.1 uncultured Acidobacteriota bacterium | reverse complement strand
CGCGAGAGGCTCCGGCACGGGATAGACGCGCACCGCGACCAGGTTGGAATAACCAGCGTCCTTACCTCGGGCATTCAGCGCCTTGACGCCGTAGACGGCAAAGCGCCCGGCGTGCTCGCGCAGTCCCTCGGGCCCCAGAACGTCCGCAAAGAGGACGGTTCCATCGTGAAGGAAAGCTTGGACGTCCTGCGGGGATAGGGTGCGAACCAGGTGAGCGCCAGCGGCAAAGTTTTCCGGCGAGGGGTTGGCCTGGTCCAGAAAAGTGCGGTGAATCTCGAGCGGCGGCACTTCGGGCAGTCGCGAGCCATCGGTGTTCAGGCGCGGCAGCGTCCAGCGCAGCAGAACGCGCTCTCCGGTTTGCCCGGCGGCGAGGTCGCGCGCGGGCACGGGAATCTTGGGCGTGGGCGGCACCGGCGGACCAGGAACGCCGCAAGCGCTAAGGACAAGACACCCCGCGAGGAGAGCCAGGGCTGAAAGGAGCGGGGCTCGCCCCGTTCCAACTTGCAGGTCAAAACATTCAGTATGGCCAGTGCGTGGTCTATTCAAGTTGGAACGGGGCTAGAGGATGTATCGGCTCAGGTCCTGGTCCTTGGCGATATCGGCCAGCATCTTTTGCACATAGGCGGCGTCAATCTCGATCTGCTTGCGGCGCAGTTCCGGGGCGTCGAAGGAGATTTCATCGAGCAGCTTTTCCATGACGGTGAACAGGCGGCGGGCGCCGATGTTTTCGGTCTGGGCGTTCACCACCGAGGCGAAGCGGGCGATCTCCTGAATGGCGTCGTCGGTGAAGGTCAACTGCAGGCCTTCGGTTTCGAGCAGCGCCGCATACTGGCGGATGAGAGCGTTCTTGGGCTCCTTCAAGATGCGGACAAATTCCTCCGGGCCCAGCGAAGAAAGCTCGACACGAATTGGAAAGCGCCCTTGCAGCTCGGGAATCAAATCCGAGGGCTTGCTGACATGAAAGGCTCCGGCGGCCACGAAAAGGATGTGGTCGGTGCGCACCATCCCGTAGCGGGTGTTGACCGTCGTGCCCTCAACGATGGGCAGAATGTCCCGCTGCACCCCTTCCCGGCTCACGTCCGGCCCGTGTCCGCTCTCGCGGCCCGCAATCTTGTCGATTTCATCAACAAAAATGATCCCCGAGCTCTCCACACGGTTGACGGCGGTGCGCGTCGCCTGCTCCATATCAATCAAGCGGCTCTCTTCCTCCTGGATCAAATAGTCCCAGGCCTCGGACACTTTCGTTTTTCGTTTCTTTTTTTGCTGGCCGAAGATGCCCGACAGCATGTCCTTGATGTGGATATCCATTTCCTCGACGCCGGTGCTGGAGACAATCTCGAAGGCGGGGAAGCTGCGCTCGCGCACTTCGAGATCCACCAGTTTGTCGTCCAGTTTCCCCTCGCGGAGCTGGACGCGCAGCTTCTCGCGCGTCTTTTCGAAGGAATCCTCGGGCTCGGGCGTCTCGCCCGGGAGCGTGGGAGGTGGAGTGGCGGGGAGCAGCAGGTCGAGCAGGCGTTCCTCGGCATTCATTTCGGCGCGCTCGGAGACTTCTTCGAGCTTTTCCTCGCGCACCATCTCGATGGCCACATCGACCAGGTCGCGAATCATGGACTCCACATCGCGGCCCACATAGCCGACTTCCGTGTATTTCGAGGCTTCCACCTTGAGGAAGGGGGCGTTCGCCAGCCGCGCCAAACGCCGTGCAATCTCCGTCTTGCCCACGCCTGTGGGCCCGATCATCAGAATGTTCTTGGGAAGCACTTCCTCGGCCATATCGGGCGCGAGCTTCTGGCGGCGATAGCGGTTGCGCAGAGCGATGGCCACGGCGCGCTTGGCGGGCTGCTGGCCGATGATGTACTTGTCGAGTTCGGCCACAATCTGCCGCGGGGTCAGTTCCTGCAAAACCGCAGCGGGCGGCGCCGGTTCCTTCGCGTCCTTCACAGCTCCGGGAAGATAGACGGCCATCCTCATCCCCAAACACAATCTTGGTCCCGCAAGCGGGACCGCAAAAATTATAACACGCTCACTTCCGTTACCGCGCGCAGTGCCGGATTAGCGACGGGCGCGAAAGCCGGCGCGCGCCACGGCGGCCACGAGCTGGTCGGGGTTGGTCTGGGCGGGGTTGAAGGTCACGCGCGCCGTTCCCGCACTCACCTCGACGCGCACGCTGGCCACGCCGGGGACCTTGCGCAACCCTTCTTCCACCTGCGCGGCGTCCGCTTCTGAAGTCATTCCCTCCACTTGCAGGTCCACACTCTGCAGCACCGCCCGCGCTGGATGGCCGCTGCCGGGGGCGATCGAGGGCAGCGGCGCGCGCTGGAACATTCGCAGAGCGACGAGAGTCACAATCCCCATCACCAGCAGGACCAGGACAACCTGGACGAAGCCGCCGCCGCGGCCGGCGGCGCGCACGCGCTGGGTGTCGCTTGTCATCCCCGCCGCTCAGAGTTCTTCGAGCAGGATGGTGTCATTGGTAAACACGCAGATGGAGGCGGCCACTTTCATGGCTTCCTCGGCAATCTCCCGTGCCGAGAGCTTGGTGTGTTGCGCGAGAGCGCGCGCCGCCGCCAGGGCGTAAGGGCCGCCCGAGCCGATGGCGCAGATGCCGTCGTCGGGCTCGATGATGTCGCCGTTGCCGCTCAGCAGGAAGGTGTTCTTCTCGTCAGCCACCAGCAGCAGTGCATCGAGGTGGCGCAGCACGCGGTCGGTGCGCCACTCCTTGGCCAGCTCGACCGCCGCCCGGTTCAGGTTTCCGTGGTACTCCTGGAGCTTGGTCTCAAAGCGCCCGAAGAGCGAAAGGGCGTCGGCGGTGGAGCCGGCAAACCCGGCCAGCACGGTATCGTTGTAAAGGCGGCGAATCTTGCGCGCCGTCTGCTTGAGGATGGTGTTGCCGGCGCTCAACTGGCCATCGCCCGCGAAGACAATTTTATTGCCCCGGCGCACGGCCAGGACGGTGGTGCTGTGAAAGGGAGCGGTGGAGCGTTTCATCGGCATCGCGGCCGCCATTCTATCACCGCAGCGGCCTACTTGACCTTTTGCCAGCGTTGCTCGAGCGAGGCGCGCGTGAACAACTCGTCGGGCAGGTCGGAGTTGTAGGTAATCTCTTTCCAGAAAACTTCCAGCGAGCGGAACCCGGCCCGCTCCCGGGTGAACTGCATCGGGGTTTGAATGCCCTGCACCTTGACGTACTTGCCGTAGTACTCGGTTACGTCAATCCATTCTCCCGTCAGCGCATCCCGTTCGCGAAAGTGGAATTGCGCCGGCAGATACGTCGCCTCATCCGCATAAAGCCGGAAGGTTTCGCTCCGGTCGTTCACCAGCTCGACCACATGCATGCGGCGGTTGTCGGCGAATTCGCGGCCCAGGTAGTACACCTGAACTTTCTCCCCGTGCTGGCGGGCGCGCAACAGGTAGCTTATCTCGCGCCGGTTCCCTTCCTGAAAACTTTCGATTTGCTCGGGGACCATATCGCGAATGCCCTGGCGGTCGAGCTCCCACCCGGCCTCGCCGTTGTAGAGGTAAACGATGTTGCCCTTCTTGCCGAATTCCTGGCGCTCTTTGTCGGGAGGCCGGGAGTAGTAGATGAAGTGCTGCTCGCCGGGACCGGCCAGCTCTCCGCGGTTGAAACTGTAGAGGCGGCCGCGGCCGGTGAGGTCGCGGACCTTCAGGTAGGCGTCGCCTCCCAGGGCTTCGATGATCTTGCCAAAGACCTCTTCGGCCTGGGCAGCTCCCGGGGCAGGCTTGTCCTGCTGCGCCGAGGCCGGACCGCCAAGAGCCAGCGCCAGCAGAACTCCGATGAGCGTAGGCCGCATCTTTTTACCCTACCAGAACTGCGCCGCCATTTACATTGACGATCTCGCCGGTCACGAACGTTGCCAGGTCGGAGGCCAGGAACAAAATGGGCCCGGCAATCTCCTCCGCTCGGGCCACTCGCCCCAGCGGGATTTGCGCGTTCACCCAGCGCCGCAGTTTGGCCCGGCGCAAGACGGGCTCGGACATCTCCGTATCCACCCAGCCCGGGGCCACGCAATTGACAAGAATCTTGTGGGGAGCGAGCTCAGTGGAAAGCCCTTTGACAAAGCTGATAATGGCCCCCTTGGTGGCGCCGTAGTGGGTGTGGAAGGCTTCGCCGCGCTGCCCGGCCGTCGACGACAGAGCAATAATCCGCCCGCCGCCTTGCCGCTTCATCAGCGGAACGGCAAAGCGCACCACGGCGTACACTGACTTGAGATTGGTCGCCACCATTTCGTCCCAGTCGCGCTCGCTGAGTTTCTCGATGGGGATGTCTTCGACGTTCCAGATCCCGGCGTTGGCTACCAGAATGTCGAGACGCCCGAAGCGGCGCCGGGTGCGCTCGACGCG
>CAYTXK010000164.1:0-5378 GCA_964441645.1 uncultured Acidobacteriota bacterium | reverse complement strand
CGAGAACCAAGAGCAGGAGGACGGAACTAACCGCCACGGCCGACCAAGTCAAGACTTTCCTGCCTCCACTGCGGGCCGCTACCAGTCCCACAATCAAAGCCACGACTGGTAGAACGACCAAAGCCATGACAGCCACTACCATTGGAAAGGGAAGGTCCATGCCAATACCCGCGAACCCCCCACTCACAATAACCGCTATTACAAAGAGCCAGAAGAATAGCGCTGGCAAGTCAAGGACGAACGCCAAGACACCGAAGAGTGTCCCTAGACTACGAGGGCTAGTAGTCATTGCTCTGCCAGATTTGGTCTCACTAGCGGTAACGTTTCAGCTCCTGCTCGATTTCGCGGTCGGCGGTGCGGCGGCGCAATTGTTCGCGGTGGTCGAAGACCTTCTTGCCTTTGACCAGCGCCAGCTCGCACTTGGCCCGCCCCTTCTTGAAATAGAGCCGCAGCGGCACCAGCGCCAGTCCCTTGGGCTCCGCTTTGCTCCCCAACTTCCAAATTTCGTCTTTATGCATCAGCAGCTTGCGGCCGCGCAGCGGCTCGTGCCCGGCGTAGCCCGAGTGGCTGTAGGAGCCGATATTGCAATTGACCAGCCACAGCTCGCCGCCTTTGGCCAGCGCATAAGCGTCGCGCAGAGTGGCGCGCCCTTCGCGCAGCGCTTTTACTTCCGTGCCGGTCAGCACCAGCCCAGCTTCGTAGCGCTCCAGCACGTGATACTTGTAAGGAATCTGCCGGTTGGTGGCGATGATTTTGACGCCGGGTTTTTCAGGAGCAGGCTTGGGCTTAGGCATAGCGCGATCAACTTCCTCCGGCAGTGTAAAAGAACCGTCCGCCCCCCGCAACCCCGCTGGTCGCCGTCCCTTCACTGTCATTCCGAACGAGGCGAGGAACCTGCTTTCCCCCCGAGAACCTCCGCTGAAACGTCGGGTGGGCCTAGTGAAAACCGTGGCGAAACTCCAACAAAGGGTGCTAAACTTTCTGTTTTTGCAGGCTTGGGGAGGCTTCCAAGGGGAAAAATGACGCAGAAATCCTATTCGCTCTTACTCTTGCTTCTGTTGGTCTTGCTGGCCACCGGCTGCCCGAAAGGCGGCAACGATTTCAAGCAGGGTCAGAAGGCCGAGCTCGAGAAAGACTACGACACGGCGCTCATCCACTACGAGCGCGCGCTCAAAGCCGACCCGCGCAACGCCGAGTACGAGCTGCGCGCCAAGCGCATCCGCTTCGACGCCGCCCAGATGCACATTGACCGCGGCCATAAGCTGCGCGACCAGGGACTGCTGGAGCCCGCCGCGGCCGAATTCGAAAAAGCCCTGGCCATCGACCCCTCGAGCTTTGTGGCTGAGCAGGAGCTGCGCCGCACCCTGGAGATGATCGTGGCCCAGCGCCAGGCCGAGGCCCAGGCCTCCCAACAAGAGCAGCAACGCCTCCAGCCGCCCCTCACCGCCTTGGCGAGCGTGCCGGAAGGGCCGCCGCAACTGCGCCCGCTCTCGCGCGAGCCGCTCAACCTGCGCATCACCGAAGATTCCAAGAAAATCTACGAAAGCATCGCCCGGCTGGCCGGCATCAATGTGATTTTCGACCCCGACTTCCAGCCGCGGCGCATCACCGTGGAGCTCGACCGCGCCACTCTCGAGCAGGCCCTCGACATCGTCAGCCTCATGACCAAGGCCTTCTGGAAGTCCGTGACCTCGAACACCATCATGGTTGTCCCCGATAACGCCGCCAAGCGCCGCACCTACGAGGAGCAGATCATCCGCACCTTCTACCTGGCCAATACCGTCCAGGCAGCCGAGCTGAATGAAATCGTGCAGACCCTGCGCACGCTGCTCGATATCAAGCGCATCACCCCCAGCACTGCCAACAACGCCATCATCATCCGCGACACCCCCGACAAAGTGGCGGTGGCGGAAAAAATCATCCGCGATATTGACCAGGCCAAAGCCGAAGTCATCGTCCAGGTGACGGTCATGCAGGCGCGCCGCGACCGCGCCCGCGACCTCGGCATCCTCCCTTCCACCAGCGTCCCGCTCATCTTCACCCCGCGCAGTCCGACGACCGAGGACACCAGCCAGCTGCGCCTCAGCGATCTGCAAGGGGTCTCGACCAGGGACTACAGCATCGTGCTCCCCAGCGCCACCGCTCTGGCGCTGATGAGCGACGCCGCCACCCGCGTCATTCAGAACCCCGAAGTGCGCGCCACCGACGGGCAAACCGCCAAGCTGCGCATCGGCGACCGCGTGCCCTACGCTGTGGGCAGCTTCCAGCCCGGCATCGGCGGCGTGGGCATCAACCCCCTGGTGAACACCCAGTTTCAGTTCCAGGACGTGGGCGTCAACCTCGACCTCACTCCGCGCGTGCACTCCAGCCGCGAGATCAGTATGCACTTGAAGGTCGAGATCTCCTCGGTTACCGGCACCGCCAGAATCGGCGGCATTGACCAGCCCATCTTCGGCCAGCGCATCATCGAGCACGACATCCGCCTGAAGGAAGGCGAAGTCAGCATCCTGGGCGGAATTATCGAGCACTCCGAAACCACCACCCTCAGCGGCTGGCCGGGCTTCGCCCAGATCCCCTTCCTGCGGTATTTCTTCAGCAGCGAGAGCAAGGACCGGCTCGAGAACGAAATCCTGATCGTCATCACCCCGCGCATTGTTCGCCTGCCGGAAATCACCGCCACCAACCTGCGGTCGCTAGCCGTGGGGACTGATGAATCGCTGTCGCTGCCGCGCCCTGAAGCCCCGGGCGAAGCCGCCCCCGCCGGCTCGCAGCCACAGCAGCAGCAACAGCCGCCCTCGCAGCAGCCTCCGGCTCCGCCGCCCGCCGCCTCGACTCCGCCCGCCTCTCAGCAGGCGACCGGCGCGCCACGCCTCTATTTCCAGCCGGCCGGTATGCAAGTGAAGGTGGGCGACGCGTTCACCGTGGACCTGGTGGTGGAAAGCGCCCAGGACCTCTTCACGGTCCCGCTTTCTCTCGCCTACGACCCGGCGGTCGTCCAACTGGTGGAAGTGCACCACGGCGACCTGATGGGCGGGACTGAGCAGCCGCCGGCTATCGTGCAGCGCATTGACTCCGAAGCCGGCCGCGCCATCATTTCGCTCAGCCGCGCGCCGGGCTCGAGCGGCGCCACCGGCAACGGCATCCTGTTGACTCTCGCCTTCACCGCCAAGGCCGAGGGCCGCACTGACCTCGCCATCCAGAACATCGCCGCCCGCAACTCCCGCCGCGAGGCCTTGACGTTTGAAACCACCCCGGCCGAAATTGTGGTGGCGGCCGCTCAACCGTAAGACCGTGCGTCCCGCGATGGCATTCCCCGGGCACCACCGAGGCAATTCCGCCTTCACGCTGGTCGAGTTGATGGTGGCGGTTACCATTCTCTTGACGCTGGCCACCATGGCCTTGCCCGTGGCGCGCTTGAAGATCAAGCGCGACAAAGAATTGGAGTTGCGGCGCTCCCTCCGCGAAATGCGCACCGCCATCGATCGCTACAAGGACGCCGCCGACAAAGGGCTCATCGCCATCGAAGCCGATACCGAAGGCTACCCGCCCGATTTGCAAACGCTGGTGGATGGCGTGCCGCTCGCCGGCAAGCCTGACCGCCGCGTGCGCTTCCTGCGCCGCATCCCCCGTGACCCCTTCACCAACTCCTCCGACTGGGGCCTGCGCGCCGTGCAGGACCGGGGCGACTCCCGCTCCTGGGGCGGGCAGAATGTGTTCGACGTCTACTCGCGCAGCGCCGGCATAGCCCTCGACGCCACGCGCTACGCCGACTGGTAGAAGGTGATGAAACTCCTCCCCACCCCGCTACGCTCCGGGCGCCGTCCCATCGCTTCGCAACGCGGCTTCACCCTCATCGAGCTGATGATCGTCATCACCATCATCGCCATCCTGCTCTCCATCGCCATCCCCAGCTACCGGCACTCCATCATCCGCGCCCGCGAAGCGGTACTGAAAGAAAACCTTTACATCCTCCGCACCAGCATTCAGCAGTTCACGGTGGATAAAGAGCGCCCGCCCGGTTCGCTCGACGAGCTGGTCAGCGAGGGCTACATCCACGCCGTCCCGCCCGACATCACCGGCGCCCCCGATACCTGGCAGCTCGAATACTCCGACGTGCTGATCTCTCCTGAGCAGATGAACACCGGCATCAGCGGCGTCCACTCGGGCTCCGAAGCCGTCGCGAGCGACGGCACGCCCTACAGCACTTGGTGACCTTGCGCGGCGCGCCCGCGCCCGCCACTTCTGTCATTCCGAGCCCCGAAAGCCAGCCTTGGCAGGCATTCGGGGCGAGGAACCTGCTTTCCCGGACAGCAGCAGATCCCACATTCCGCTGAGAAGGACGGTTGCGCAATCCCAGAGAATCCGCTATAGTCACTCCGCGGGGTAGTGGAGTCTGGTACCACGTTGGGCTCATAACCCAAAGGTCGCTGGTTCAAATCCAGCCCCCGCAACCAATGGGCTCATTCCGCTTGACCGCGGGATGAGCTCTTCCCATTTAGGGCCACGCGCTACTTGGTTTTCATTTCGTAGACGCCGTCCCAGTCGGGAGGCGGCGGGCGCCGTGAGCTGGATTGACAACCTCGGATCGCTTTGCTAGCATCCGACTAACCCGCGAGCGCCGAGTCAGCCCCTCTTTGGCCTCAGGAATGAGGCTGGGAGAAACTTTCTAAGAAGGTTGGCATGACAGGTGTCTTTTCCCAAAGGCAAGCAAACGGGCTGTCACCGCAAGCTCCCCACCTAGTTTGGGTCCTCGCCTGCATTCTTGCCGGATGTGCGGCGAGCGAAACCACGCTACCGGTTACGGGGAATCCGGCACCTCAACTAAACGCGATATCGCCCGCGACAACCACAGCAAGCTCTCCGCTGCTTGCAATTACGGTAACGGGCAACGGGTTTGTCTCGCAGTCGAACGTATTCGCCAATGACGCCGTCCTGCCCACGAGCTTCACAAGCTCGACGCAGCTAATGGCTACCATCCCAGTTAGTTTGTTGGGCGCGCCAGGCGCTTTGGCAATCTCAGTGTTCAATCCGGGCCCTGGAGGAGGGACTAGTTCCTCCAAGGTGTTCACGGTTCTCTCCGTCGGGCAAGTAACGTCCACAAACAATCCGCAGGTAGCAAAGTATTCTATTAGCTCGCCCCGGGATGCTACTGTCACGATTGAGTTCGGCCCCACCGCCAACTACAGCCTGCGCACCTGGTCGCGGCCTACGCCACCCGGCGGCGGACAGGTTGACATGCTGGTGGCTGGCATGCGCGCCTTTACGACTTATCACATGCGGGCCATCGTAGAGTTCCCCGACGGCGTCACCTACCTCGACCTGGACCATACCTTCGAAACGGGTGGCTTGCCTCCCGAGGAGACTCCTCAGATAACCGT
>CAYTXK010000163.1:0-5423 GCA_964441645.1 uncultured Acidobacteriota bacterium | reverse complement strand
TCCGCTTGGGATTTTCAAGACTGTTCAGGTTTCCGGGCGCGACGCTGCTCACGTCGGCAGAGCAGATTCCATCATCGATGGTGCCGGACAAGGCGGGATTGATTCCCCCAAAGATGAGGTAGGTCGTCTCCGAGATACGCGCCAGCACTTTGCCGCGCGCCCCGCCGGCGGAAGTGATGATGCCCCTCAACTCACCGGTGCAGGGGGCGTTGCTGGCGACGGGCCCAGTCAGAACCAGCGTGTTGAGGTTGAAGTCGAAGCCGGCGTCGAAACTGGAGGGCTTGGTTTCGGCAATGAACAACGGATCGAAGGTAGCTGAGAGGGTCGCAAATCGTGATTGGAGATTAGCCGGCGGCAACCTCAAGCTCAGGCTGGCAACGTGACAGGACGCGCAGGTTCGTCCGTTGCCGAGGAACAGTTCATTGTTAAAGAGATTCTCCCCTTGGACGACCTGGGAGGCGACCGGGATGGTGAATGTGGCTCCCGCGATGTTGGTGGGCGTTGGCGTGTCGGTCAGCACGAAATCCGCATTCGTGTCAGTATCCACGGTCCTCCTGAGGCTCATTGTGTTAACGGTCGGGAGTCCCCCCGGGGCGGCGGGCGGGCCAGCCGGAACAGGACTACTGCAGCGAGCGTCGCCGCAGTTGTTCCCCGTGTCGCCTGTAAAGGCCCCGTACGAAACGCATTCTGTGCGTGTAAACGCGAACGGATTCGCCGGATTGCCCAGGAAGCAGACCTTTCCGCTGATGGGAATCAGGAGGGGCGGGATGAGGACGTCGGGCGTTGGCGCTCCTGGGAGGTCGGCGAAGCCCTGGGTCGCAATCAGGGTCTTGGACGTTCCACCGGTGGGCGGATTCTCCGGGAACTTGAACTTTCCCGTCTCTCTTCCCGTCGCGTCGAAGAAGACCAGCATGGCCGCCGACTGCAAGCCATCCGTGGGGCCCCATTGGTTCTGTCCGAATGCCTCTTGCACGAGGACGATAAACTGAATCTTCGAATTTCCATTGGCGCCAACCATGAGCTCCTCGATGTGAACCTGGTGGTTGGTGGCACGAGCCCGATGAACGAGAGCCATTAGAAGAAGGACGGCGATCAGGGCACACCAAGCCAAGGGAGGATAGCGATGCCCCTTAGACTTGCTCATCAGGTGACCCGACCCTCTTGGCTGCCGAAATTGTATCATCGGCAAGGCTAGTAAAGCCAACTCTGCGCGGTCTGAGCCTGGTTGGCTAGCTGCCAGAGAAGCGAAGATCCCAATGGCCGCGGGCACCGAGGGCTTGGTTGACGCTCTCGCGGGCGTCGCCTAAGATGGCGGGCGGGCACAACCGAAGGCCCGCGGAGGCTCTCGCATGGCCATGCGCAAAGGCCGCTTTTTTCTCTTTCTTTTGCTCTTCTTATTTGTGGGTCTGTTCCTGGTGGGGCAACTGGCCCGGCGCGTTCCCGCGAAAACCGTTCTGGTGCTGACCATTGACCGGGCGGTCGAGGAAGAAGACTGGCCCAGCTTCGACGCTCGCTTTTGGGAAGGCGAGGTGGTGGTTTTCCGTCACATTTTGGAGGCGCTCGACCGCGCCCGCCACGATGAGCGTATTGCCGGGGTTTCGGTGGAAATCAAGTGGGTTGAGATGAGTTTTGGCAAGATTCAGGAACTGCGCCAGAAGCTCCAGGAATTCACGGCCAGCGGCAAGTTCTGCACCGCCTATCTCGAAGAAGCCACCAACCGCAGCTACTACCTGGCGAGCGCCTGCCCGGAAATCTACTTGCTCCCCAAGAGCGGGGTGGCCCTGACTGGCTTGATGGGCCACACCACCTTTCTGCGCGGCTCGCTCGAGAAGCTGCACGTCTCTCCCGACTTTTACCGCATCGGCGAATACAAGAACGCCCCCGATGTTTACACCGAAAGGAAATACACCGCCCCGCATCGCGAGGTGGTGACCTCGCTGCTCACCGAGTGGCAGAAGCAGATCGTCGAAGGCATCGCGGCCGGGCGCAAGCTCGACCCGGCGCGGGTCGAGCAGTTGGTGCGCGAGGGCCCCTATTTGTCTCAGGCGGCGGTGGAGAAGGGGCTGGTGGACAAGCTCTTCTATCACGATCAGTACCGCGATCTGCTGAAGAAGAAGGCGGGAAGCGGCGAGCTGCACACGCTGGCTTGGGATTCTTACCGCACGCGGACGGGCCCTGCGACCGGGCCCAAAATCGCCATCGTCTACGCCACCGGCACGATTATCCCGGGAACCAGCGGCTACCACCCCATGGCCGGGCGGCTTTTGGGAGCCGATACCGTGGCCGGGGCTCTGCGGGCGGCGCGCGAGGACGTTTCGGTGAAAGCCATCGTGCTGCGCGTGGACAGCCCGGGCGGCGTGGCGTTCGCTTCGGAAATCATCCGCCGTGAGGTAATTCTCGCCAAGCAGAAAAAGCCGGTGGTGGTTTCGATGTCCGACGTCGCCGCCTCGGGCGGCTACTGGATCGCCATGTCGGCCAACAAGATTGTCGCCGATCCGGGGACGGTGACCGGCTCGATCGGCATCTACGCCGGCAAGATGAACATCAAGGGCTTCTACGAGCTCCTGGGGATGACCAAAGACTACGTGGCCCTGGCTCCCAACTCGACCTTCTTTTATGCCTTTGAAAACTTCACCCCCGAGCAGCGGGAAATTCTGCTGCGGTATTTGCACGACGGCTACCACGACTTCATTCAGGGCGTTTCGGAAGGCCGCGGCATCCCGGTCGAGGAAGTGGACCGCATCGGCCGCGGCCGCGTCTGGCTGGGCGGCCAGGCCAAAGACCTCAAGCTGGTGGACGAGCTGGGAGGCCTGGACCAGGCGGTAGCGCTCGCCAAGAAAATGGCCGGGATTCCGCTCGAAGACAGCGTCAGCTTCCAGGTTTATCCGCGCGAGAAAACCACCTGGGAGAAGTTCGAAGAGTGGCTGGACATCCGCGCCGCGGCCTTCCCTCCGCCGACTACTTGGTTCGATCCCGGGCGCCTGCCCCTGAACCGCGAGCCGGTGCTGGTCCTGCTGCCTTTCCGGATCGAGCCCCGCTGATCGCCGGCTGGCTCACTCCTCCGGGGGCTTTGCCGTTTCTGCTTGGCTTTTCTGCGCTCGGGTTTTTTCTTCTGCGGCGGGCGGCCAGGCCACCTCAATCCACACCGGGAAGTGGTCCGAGGATTGGACGGAGCGTTCCACCTGAAAGCTCTTCACCTCGAGCTGACGTGCGTAGAGCGAATCGAGGCGCGCTTTGAACAGTGAGCGGTTGCTGGTGGAACCGCTCTGGGTCAACGGCGCGTGGAACCCCTCGTTCTGCATGAAATTGTCCAGGGCGGCGGCTTGCGTGGAGCGAAAGACGGGGAGGCGGTGAAAAGCCCAGCGCAACGGGTTGGTATTGAAGTCGCCGCCAATCACGACCGACTCAACCGGGTGTCGCCGCGCTGCTTCCAGCACGGGTTGAAGCTGGGCCAGCCGGTCGGCGGTGTTGATGCGGGTGTCGAGATGGACGTTATAGACCCGCAAGGGCTGGCCGCTGACAGCCACAGTGGCGCCGACCGCGATGCGTCGGCGGGTCTTGGCCCCCAGGTCGTAGCGCGGCAGGGGGACGATCTCGACCTCGCTAATCGGGTAGCGGCTCAGAATCGCCAGGCCGTGCGTGCAGCGGCCGCCGTCTTTGGCATAGCGCGCCGGGGCATAGACGTAATTCAACCCCAGGGCGTCCGCCAGACGGCGGGTGCGGCTCGAGCCTTCCTTCTCGTGGCTTTCGATTTCTTGCAGCAAGAACACGTCGGCCTCGCGCAGGGCGGGATTGGCGCGGAGGCTTGCGGCTAGGGCGGGCACGTCGAGCGCGTAGTGCACATTGAAGGTCACGACCCGCAGAGGTTTGGCGGCGTCGGACACCGGCGCCGCCAGCGCCGGGCCCAACTCGGGCTGCAAGGACTCCTCCGGCGGCGCCTGCGCCGCTAGCATCGCGGACGCGGCGAGGATGCTGGCCAGCAGGAGAAACCCCTGCCCGAGATACTTCCCAAGATTGCCCGGCAAACTCATGGCCCTAGCAAACTCAATTTTACGCCATTGCCGCACGCGGCGCTACCGCCATGCGGCCGGGCGCCGTGCCTGGTCAAGTTTCTGGGCCTGCGCTTGCAGGACTTGCCAGGCACGCTCCACGTGCCGGCGCTTGGTGCGCAGGTTGCCAATGGCCAGGCGCAAGGTAAGCCGGCCGTGCAAGCGCGTGTGGGAAAGATAAGCCTCGCCGGTGGCGTTGATGCTCTCGAGCAGGGCTTCGTTCAACTCGTCAAGATACTTTTCGATGTTGTCGCGCTCTTCTGATTTCTGCTGCCCCAGCCGTTCGACCAAGTTCGCCGGGCGCGCACGAAAGCACACCACGCTGAACGGTGTTGGCGCCAGCCGCTCAAAGTCTGGGTCGGCATCCACCCAGCCAGCGAATTCCTGCGCCCAGCCGATGTGCTGCCGCAGCCGCTGGCGCAATCCCTCGCTGCCGAAGTAGCGCATCACGAACCACAGCTTCAAGGCTCGGAAGCGCCGCCCGAGCTGAATGCCGTAGTCCATGTAATTGCGCGCCTCCGGGTTCTCTGCTGTGCGCAAATACTCCGGCACCAGGCTGAAGGCGCCGCGCAGCGCTTCCAGCCGCCGGCAATAGAAGGCGCTGAAATCGAACGGTGTGAAGAGCCACTTGTGCGGATTCAGGACGAGGGAATCGGCGCGCGCGCAGCCGGCGAGCACCTCGGGGCGTTCCGGCAGGATCGCGGCTGCGCCGGCATAGGCGGCGTCCACGTGCAGCCAGAGCCCGTGCCGGGCGCAGATTTCTGCTATCGCCGGGACCGGGTCAACGCTGGTGGTGGAGGTGGTGCCGACCGTGGCCACCACGCAGAAAGGCCTCCAGCCGTCCCGCAAGTCCTCGTCGATGGCTTGCGACAGCAACTCCGGCCGCAGACGAAAGTTGGCATCCACGGGAATCTTGCGCAGGCTGGCGTGGCCGAGCCCCAGCGCGATGGCGGCTTTGTCAATCGAGGAGTGCGCGTGCTCAGAGGTATAGAGTCGCAGCCGGGGAACATCGGGGCGCCCGGCGAGTCCCTGCTCGCGGACGTTCAGTTCGGCGAGCGCTTCGCGCGCCGCGGCAATCGCGCACAAGCTGCTGACCGAGGCGGTGTCCATCACCACGCCAAAGAACTCTTCTGGCAGCCCCAGCAGTTTACGCAGCCAGGCCAGGACCACCTCTTCCAGTTCGCTGGCCGCCGGGCAGGTCTTCCACAGCATGGCGTTGACGTTGAGCGCGCCGCCGAGCAGCTCCCCCAAAATCCCCGGGCCTGACCCGGTGATGGCGAAGTAGGCGAAAAACCCCGGGTGATTCCAGTGGGTGACGCCGGGGAGGACGAGCCGCTCGAAATCGGCCAGGATGGTCTCGAGAGGCTCGGGCTG
>CAYTXK010000162.1:0-5432 GCA_964441645.1 uncultured Acidobacteriota bacterium | reverse complement strand
CATCGTGCAGATCGCCAAGGAGCAAATGGGCAAGAAGGGGGCCCGCATCACCTCCCACGTCACCTTGCCAGGACGCTTTCTGGTCTACATGCCCACCATTGACCACATCGGCATCTCGCGCCGCATCGGCACCAGCGAGGAGCGGAGTCGCCTGCGGCGTCTGCTGCTGGAGCTGAAAGGGACTATCAGCGGCGGCTTCGTGGTACGCACAGCCGCGGCCGGGTGCAGCGAAGAAGACCTGCGGCAGGACATCGACTATCTGGTCAAGCTCTGGCACGACAACCGCGTGCGCTCCGACGAGTCTCCCGCGCCGCTGCTCTTGCACCGTGACCTCAGTCTGGTCGAACGCCTGCTCCGCGATCACTTCTCGGGCGACTACGAAAGCGTCTGGGTGGATAGCGAAGAGGAGTACGCCAAGATTGTGGAGTTCGTCAGCCGCTTCCAGCCCGGCCTCGTCAACCGTGTGAAGCTCTATACGAAACCTTCTCCCATTTTCGAAGAGATGGGAGTGCAGCAGGAGATTGACCGCGCCCTCCGCCCCAAGGTGTGGCTGAAGTCCGGCGGCTACATCGTCATCAACCACACCGAGGCCCTGGTGGCGATTGACGTCAATACCGGCAAGTTCGTGGGCAAGGGCTCGACCCGCCTCGAGGACACCATCGTCAAAACCAACCTGGAAGCCGTCAAGGAAATCTCGCGCCAGATTCGCCTGCGCGACCTCGGCGGCATCCTCATCATCGACTTCATTGACATGGAAGACCCGCGCAACCGCATGCGCGTGATGCGCGCCCTCGAAGAAGCGCAGCGGAACGACCGCTCACCCTCGAAGCTGCTGTCCTTCAACGAATTCGGACTGGTGGCCCTCACCCGCAAGCGTAGCCGCCAGCCGCTCGAGCGCCTGCTCTGCCAGCCCTGCCCCACCTGCGTAGGAACGGGCATGGTGAAGTCGCTCGAAACCCTGTGCTTTGAGATTCAGAACGAAGCCCGCAAGATGGCGGGAACCATTGACGCTCCCGAGCTCACCATCCGCGCCCATCCGGAAATCGTCAAGAGCCTGAAAAGCGGTGAACACAACCTGGTGCGGGAACTCGAGGAACAGACGGGAAAGAACATCATTCTGCAATCCGATAACGGCCTGCACTTCGAGGAATACAACATCTACTAAGCCAACGACTCGCCGCCGGCCCGCGGGCCGCCTATGGCCTCGGTGCGCAGGCCTTTTCCGTTCACTCTCGCTTCAATTCGGCCAGAACAAGCTCTTCCACCTTGGCCCAGACGTCCGTGTCGCGATCCATCTTGGCGTGCGCATCGCGGAAGATGCGCTTGTGCCAGGCCACGCCCGACATATCCACCTTCTTGTTTTTGTAGCTGAACTGGAAGTTACCGATAATCTCCGTCTTCTGCGGGTCTTCGGCGCGGATTTCCGGCTCTCCCCGGACCAGTAGGCCCTCCCGTTGGTAGAGGTTGGCCGCTCGTCGGACATTGGGCGGGATAAGGTCATCGCCCCGGCCGACACTATCCACCTGCACGGTGAGCAGAACGGGGATATCGAGTTTCTCCAGCTCTCGCGCCAGCTTCACCACCGCGGCGCCGCCAAAACTCTGGCCGTAGACGACCAGGCGCATGGCCCGGCGTTCCGATACATCGAGCCTGCCGTCGCGGTTGGAATCAAAAGCTCTCTGAATCAGCTCCAGAGCCAGCTTTCTCTTGCGGTTCTCCAGGGTCTCGATGTGGACGCCCGGCAGGTTCATGGCCCGCAACTGGAGTGCGAGCCGGCGTGTCCCTTCCTTGGGGTTATTCCACGGCTGGCGCCCACCGAGGAATCCCAGGACAAGCGTGTGCCCGGCCGGCAGCGGCGTCGGAGTGATGAAATCAGAGAAACGCTGCGCGCGTCCCATAAGGGGCACGGCCACCAGGGCAAGAAAAACGGCGCAGAGAGAAGCGGCTCGCACGCTTACAAACTCTAACAAACCCTAGCAACGCTGTAACGGGGAGCAGGAATTAGTCGGTGTCGAAGCGCTGTTCCTTCCAGGGGTCGCCGTAGAGGTGGTAGCCGTTCTGCTCCCAGAAACCGGCGACGTCGCGCGGCAGCAACTCCAGCCCTCGCACCCACTTCACGCTCTTCCAGGAATAGAGGTGCGGCACCACCAGCCGCAGCGGGTAGCCGTGCTCAGGGTCGAGGGCCGCGCCATCGTGCTTGTGGGCGAAGAGAACGTTCTCCCGCAGGAAGTCGTCGAGCGGCACATTGGCGGTAAAGCCCTGCTCAGCGTGCACCAGAACATGAGTGGCCTCGGGCTTGCGCCGGGCCCGCTCGATCACCTCGCGGGCGGGGACGCCCTCCCAGCGGTTGTCGAAGCGGCTCCAGCGCGTGACGCAGTGCATGTCGGCCACCACTTGTCGCTGCGGCAGCGCCAGAAACTCGCCGTAGTTGAACCGCAGCGGTTGCTCCACCAGCCCGAAGACGCGGAAGTCCCACGTCCGGGCGTCGAAGCGCGGGACGCCGCCGTAATGCAGCACCGGCCATTTGAGCGTTGCCGCCTGCCCCGGCGGCAGCCGCCCCGTCTGGTGCATCTGCTCTTCTAACTCCTTGCGTGCGTTGTTAGCGAAAAGGTTCATACAGGTCAAAGACTGCCGCGCTATTAAGTCGACCCATTAGACGTTTCATTACAGGTGGAAGACTCACTCGACGCCCTTGCCTCCCACGTGTAGGCTCATCAGATGATGGACGCCGCTCGCAAAACTGAAACTTTCTGGCGCGGCATCGAGTGCTTCAACCGCCGTGAGTTTTTCACCTGCCACGAGCTGCTGGAAGAAATCTGGCTCGAAGAATCCGAGCCGGAAAAGCCTTACTACCAGGGGCTGATCCAGGTCGCTGCCGCCTTCCATCATTTCCTCAAAGGCAACCGGGCCGGCACGGAGTCGCTCCTGCGGGCTGGGGTGGAAAAGCTTCGGAACTATCCGCGGGACTACGGCGGTCTCGATCTGGCCGACCTGCTGGCGGAACTCCAGCCCTGGCTCGAAAGGCTCGACCTCCGTCACTCTCTCGACGCCCTGCCGCTGCCCATTATCCGGCGGCTTGCCTAGTGCCGTTCCAACCATTTGGGCCTAAGGGGAGAACTCGTGATGCATCATACTTACGTACCCGGCCGCATACCTCGGTTCTGATAGCCGCCACAAGTTGGAACGGCACTAGGCGCGCCTACTACTTGCTCATGGGCTTGGGTTCGGCGGGCTCCACAATCAGCGTGCCGCGCATGCCGCCATGACCGAAGCCGCAGCGCACCGAGCACTTGAATTGGTACTCGCCCGGCTTATCGGCCACAAACTCCACCGCCGTCGCCTTGTCCTTCTCCAGCTCGACCTTGATGCCCAGCTCCCTGATCTGGAAGCCGTGCTTGCGGTCGGTGGCGGTGATCAGCAGCCGCACCCGCTCCCCTTGCTTGACGCGGATTTCCTTGGGCGAGTAGTCGTACTTTTTGGCCGTCATCTGAATCTCGCGCACCTCGGCGGCGTTCGGCTCGCCCGATTTCGGCCCAGCCGTCTTGGACTCGCCTGTTTTCGGCGCGCTTGCTTTCGGCGTCTCTTGAGCGCACGCCAGGGCAGTGAGAACCATCAGGGAGGAAAGAAGCATAGCTATTTTTCTCATTTCACCACTCCAGTAAGGCCGCTTCGGCCGCGAACCCCGGGCCCAGGGCCAGCAAGACCCCGAGGTCGCCCGGCCGGGCGGTCCCGTTTTGTAATAATTCGTCCAGCACAAACAACGCCGTGGGCGAGGACATGTTGCCATAGTTTCGCAGGATGCGGCGCGAGAGGGCCACGTCGGCATCGCTCAACCCCAGGGCTTCCTGCACGCGATCAATGACCTTGCGCCCGCCGGGATGCAGCAACCAGTGGCGGATTTGCTTCCGGGCAATGCCTCGCGGGGCGAGCAGGGCGGTGAGCGCTTTGTCAATGAGGGGTGGGGCAAGGTCGCGGATGGTCGGCGCCAGAATAATGCGCAGATAGCCCTGGCGATAGCCAAAGCCCACTGAGCTCTGGCAGTTGGTGTCCAGCACCGAAGCGAAGCCGACAATCCGCGGGCTCCGCGGCTCCGGCCGCGCGCCGTCGCGACAGGTGACCACGCAGGCCGCGGCGCCATCGGCGCAGATGGCGTTGCCGATGAGAGTCTCCAGGGTGTCGTCGATGTAGTAGGTCGCCGAACAGATCTCCACCGCCACCATCAGCACCCGGTGGTCGGGATAGGCGCAGGCGTGGTCGTAGGAACGCTGCAAAGTCGGCAGCGCTCCCGCGCAGCCGTGCCCCAGCAGCGCGCCGCGCTGGACATGCCCGGGCAAGCCCAAATCTTTCACCAGGATCGTCGCCAGGTCCGGGCACAGATACCCCGTGCAGGAGCAGACCAGGATGCAGTCCACCTCGGCGGCTGTCAGCCCGGCCTGCGCCAGGCACCGCTCCGCCGCCTGCCGCCCGATGAGCCGCGCCCCCTCCCGGTAGCGTTGGTGCAAGGTGTCCAGGTCTTCCCCCGGTCGTGCGGTCTCGGGATCAATGTATAGATGCCGGTACTCGATGTCGCTGTTGACGAAAATCTCCCGCGCCAGAGGCCGCGTGTAACCCGCCAGGCGCAGCACCTCTTCCTGGGTAAAACGGTTCGGCGGGTTGGCCGTGGCCACGGCCGTGATGCGTGGCTGGCTGTCGGGTGTCGTCATTCGGTAGTTGATTAGATGGTAGCAGAGAGTTTGGCGGCCATGGCAAGAATCGGCTCGCTGGCCCTGCCCGGCAAGCGCTTGACACCTCCAGCCTGTTACGGTTAGACTAGTGGTTCTTGTTGCAATCTAGTTGCAACAAGTTGAAACACCCACTAACGCCCATGTTCTCCGCCTTTCTCGTCGCCCTTCGCGAAGGGGTGGAAGTCGCCCTCATCGTCGGCATCTGCCTGGCCTATCTGCGCAAGATTGGACGCGCAGAGCTCGAGCGCCCGGTCTGGTATGCCGTCGCGGCGGCGGCCGCCGCCAGCCTGGCCGCGGCTTCCCTGCTCGAGCGTCTGGCCTGGAACCAGGAGAGCGTCGAAGGCTTCCTGATGCTGGTGGCGGCTCTCCTCTTGTCCGGGATGATCCTCTGGATGCGGCGGGTGGCTCGTTCTCTGCGCGGCGAAATCGAAAACCAGGTCGGCCGGCTCGCCGGTCGCGGCCGGCTGGCCGCGCTCGGGCTCTTTCTTTTCGCCTTCGCCATGGTTCTGCGCGAAGGCCTGGAAACCGTAATTTTTCTCAGCGCCGTGGCCCTGACCAACCAGGGAATCCCGGTGTTGCTGGGGACCTTCGCCGGCCTGGCCCTGGCGGTGGCGCTGGGAATTTTCTTCTTCAAAGGCACGCTCCCCATCCGCCTCGACCGCTTCTTCGACGCTACCAGCATCATGCTGATTGTCATCGCCGTGCAGC
>CAYTXK010000161.1:1823-5458 GCA_964441645.1 uncultured Acidobacteriota bacterium | reverse complement strand
AAATCGGCCTGACGGCGGAGCAGCTGGTCGAAGAGCGCGCGGTTTTCCTCCTCAAGGCGCTTCTTTTCCTCTTCGAGCTTCCCGATGCGCTCTTCCAGCGAGAGGGCGGGCGTCTCCTCGACCTCCGGGGGGCGCGGGTCTTTCTTTTCGGTCAAGTCGGTCATAGCTGGTTTAGGACGGAGCGCGCGGCGGCCACTAGTACCGTTCCAACTTCTCTCGTCTATCGTAACGCAGCGCCATGGACGCCCTCTAAGCGAGAAACTATCCTGCAGAGCTTATCCCGAAAAAGTTGGAACGGCACTAGTTCTCCGTCAGGAGACGGTCGAAAAGCTTGGCCACATAGCTGACGGCGGTGATGGCCCGGCCGTAGTCCATGCGGGTGCGGCCCAGGAGGCCGAGCGAGCCCACCGGCCGGCCGCCGCTGCCATAGCGCGCCCCTACCAAGGCAAAGCCCTGCATCGCCGGCGAAAGCTTCTCCAAGCCAATCTGGATGTAAATGCGCTCGTCCGCACTTTCCAGGCAGTCGCCCAGCAGTTGCGCCAGCCGCTCCTTTTCTTCCAACGCTTCTAGCAGCTCCCGCCACTCTTCCGGCTTGCCGGCGTCAGCCGACTCAATCAGATTGGGCACGCCCTCGATGTGAAGGGCGCTGCGCTCGACGAGTGGATCGAAACTCTCGCCGCACAAGGCCAGCGCCTGGCGCAAAAACTCACTCCGCTCGGCGGCCACGCGGCGCTTCAGCTCCGCCCGGATGGCGGCCAGCGTCCAGCCGCGAAAATTGTCGTTCAGGTAGGCGGTCATCCGCTCCAGCTCATCCAGGTGGAAGGGTTGGCGGGTGGCCACAATCCTGTCGCGCACCAGGCCTGGCCGCGTCACCACCACCACCAGTACCCGATGCTCATCGAGTCGCACCAGGCGAATTTGCTCCACGGCGGAAGCTCCCAGCGGCGGGGCCAGCACCAGGCCGACGCCGTGGCACAGCTCGGAGAGCACGTGCGGCGCCCGCGCCAGCAGCGTCTCGGCGTTTCCCGGCTCCGTGCCCAGGCCGCGCTGGATGCGTTTTTGGTCGGCGGGACGGAGGCGCGCCCGCGCCGCCACGCCTCGCGCGTAAAACTCATAGGCCTTGGCAGTCGGCAGACGCCCCGCCGAGGTGTGCGGCTGGTGAAGGTAGCCGGCCTCTTCGAGCCCCGCCATCTCGTTGCGCACCGTGGCCGAGGAGAGCCGCCCGCCGTACTTCCGCGCCACTTCCGCAGAAGAAACGGGCGCGCCGCTGGCAATGTGGGTGCGCACAATCAGCGCCAGCAGGTCCTCTTGCCGCGCGTGCAGAGCTTCCAGCATGATTGTCGGCTGCTCCCTCGCGAGTCAACTCTCGCTAGAAAAATTGTATCTGCCCTCACCAGCAGCGTCAAGCAAAGCCCCTCCCAGCCGATTCGCCCAACAGGACGGCAGCGATTGGCCTAGAATAACCTTCGGATGAGAGCAACACGGCAGACCGGGCGGGCGGATTACCAGCGTCGTCCCCCACTCGGACAGCACTTCCTCGCCGATGCCCGCCTCCGCGAAAAGATTTTCGGCCTGCTGCGCTGCCGCGCGGAGGATTGCTGGCTCGAAATCGGCGCCGGGCACGGCGAGATAACCGTGGCTGTGGCAGCCGCCAGCCGCGCCGTGGCCGCCGTGGAGCGCGACCCCAAACTGGCGGAAATCCTGCGCGAGTGCTTGCGCGGCTTCCCCGGCGCGCAAGTCGTCGAAGCCGACATCCTGACGGTTTCGCCCGCGACCCTGGCCCAAGAAATGCCCTGCCCGCGGCTGCGCGTCTACGGCAGCCTGCCCTACTACATCACCTCGCCCATCCTCCGCCACCTGTTCGCTTCTCTGGAGGCAATTGAGGACATCCACGTGGTTGTGCAACACGAAGTGGCTCAGCGGCTGGCGGCCCAGCCGGCCCGCGCCGGTCGGCACGGCGGGCACGACTATGGCTACCTCTCCGTGCTCACCCAGTTCCACGCCACTCCTGAAGTTCTGTTGCATATCCCCCGCGGCGCCTTTCGCCCCGTGCCGCAGGTGGACTCGGCGCTGGTGCGTCTGGCCCCGCCGGGAAAACAAGTCGCCCTCGGCGTGGCCTTGCGCGAGGAATTTCTCCGCTTCGTCTCCACCTGCTTCCGCCAGAAGCGCAAGACCTTGCGCAACAACCTCGCCGCCTCACTTCCGGTTGCGGCCATCGACAAAGCCCTGGCCGAGATGAACCGCGATGTTCGCGCGCGCGCCGAAGAGCTCGCCATCGAGGACTTCGCCCGGCTCTTCGCCGCCCTGGGGCAGCCCGGGACGTTGGTTGTCGGTCAGGAAGCGCCGTGATAGCATCGCGCCGCGTCCGGTTGGCCCCGGTGACGGTTCGGGTCTATCAGCCTCAGGACTTCGAAGCCCTCTACCGCCTCGACCAAGCTTGCTATCCGCCCGGGATTGCTTATTCTCGAGTCGCCTTGCGGGAATTTCTCGCCACGCCGGGCGCACAGGCCTGGGTGGCCGAAGAAAAAGGAGAGCCGTTGGGCTTCATCATCGTGCAGCAATTGCGTCGCGACCGCGGCTACGTCATTACCCTTGATGTGAGCGAAGACCGCCGCCGGGGCGGCCTCGGTTCCGCACTGCTCGCCACCGCCGAAGCCTGGCTGGCCGACCAAGGCGTGCGCCGCGTGTCGCTCGAGACCGCGGCCGACAACCCGGTGAGCGTCGCCTTCTGGACCCAGGCCGGCTACTCCGCCACGGCGCGCTTGCCGCGCTACTATCTCGGCCGCCACGACGCCTACCACATGGAGAAAGAACTCCCTCGCCGATGACTCTGCTCCAAGCCATCCTGCTGGCGGTCGTCCAAGGCCTCACCGAATTCCTCCCCATCAGCTCCACCGCGCACCTCATCCTAGTGCCGTGGCTGTTCGGCTGGCAGGACCCGGGGCTGACTTATGACGTGGCCTTGCACGCCGGGACGCTCGTCGCCGTTCTCGGCTACTTCGTTCGCGAATGGACCAGCATGCTCAGGGCTTTTCTCGGCTTCCGAGCCCTTCCCTCGCCCGGCTACGACCGGCGCCTTCTGCTGTTGATTGCGCTCGCCACTGTGCCCGCGGCTGCGGCAGGCTACTTTCTCGAAAGCTACGCTGAAACCGCGTTCCGCGCCCCCCTCTTGATCGCGGCTATGTTGGTCGGGGTCGCGCTGCTGATGTGGGTGGCCGACCGCCGTCCCTCGCTCGCCCGCACCGCCGAGAGCCTCACTCTGAAGGACGCTCTCACCATCGGCCTGGCCCAAGCGGTCGCCGTCATCCCCGGGACCTCGCGCGCCGGCATCACCATCGCCGCCGGGCTCTTCCGCAACCTGACCCGCGAATCGGCGGCGCGCTTCTCGTTCATGCTGGCCACCCCGGTCATCGGCGGCGCCACCCTCATGAAGGGTCTGACACTGTGGAAGGAGGGGTTCCCGGCGGGCGTTTCGGCCGTGGACTTCGCTCTCGGTTTTGTCGTCTCCGCCGTGGTCGGCTACGCCGCCATTGCCTTCCTGCTGCGCTACCTCCAGGTGCGGACGCTCAAAATATTTGTTGCTTACCGGCTGGTTTTGGGGAGTATAATTCTGGCTGTCGAGCTCCTCCGCTCGT
>CAYTXK010000161.1:0-1813 GCA_964441645.1 uncultured Acidobacteriota bacterium | reverse complement strand
ACAGCGCCTCCGCTTCCCTCGGAGCCGCGAGAAAACGTTCTCGTTCGTGGTGCCGTTTCTCGACGTGTGCCCATGCTCTTTAGGGGCGCGGGAGTGTGTAGATGAACATCTTGACGCCGGGCTCGAACAAGCGTCTGAACGAGCTCTTCGGCTTCCTGTGGCTGGTGGCGGCGCTACTGGTGGGGTTGAGCCTGGTGAGTTATTCCCCGCTCGATCCTTCGCTAAATACTGCGACCTCGACGCAAACGCCGCCGGCCCACAACTGGATCGGGGTCATCGGCGCCTACCAGGCCGACCTGTTGCTGCAAGCGCTGGGCACCGTAGCCTTCCTGCTGCCTGTGGTGCTGCTGGCGCTGGCCTGGCAGTGGTTTCGCAGCCAGCCGGTGGAAGCGCCCAAAGCCAAGGCCGCGGGCGTTCTCCTGCTGCTTTTCTCCCTGAGCGCTCTCCTGGGTCTGATTGCCTCCTTCCCCCGCGTCTACGGGCTGATGCCCGCAGGCGGCCTGCTGGGCGTTCTGCTGGCCCTCGGCCTCACGCAAATCCTGAATGTACCGGGGGCCTTCATCCTAAGCATTAGCGCGCTGGTGGTGGGCGCTTTTCTTGCCACGCCGTTTTCTTTTTCGGCCAGCACGGCCTGGTTCGCCAAACGCGCCCCCGCGGCGGTTCCGCTGCGCGAGTCCCTGCGCGGGCGCTGGGCGACCCTCAAGAGCTGGCGGCCCTGGAAGAGGCGTGGCGCCGATGAAACCGAAGCCCCGGCGATCGCCAAGCCGCGCATCGTGCCCACGCGCGCCGCCGCCATGGACGTCAGCGCCCCCGGCGAACTCGCGGCGCTCGCGCGCGCCACCAGCGCCAACCAGCGGCCGCAGCCCATTCCCGAAGACGAGTGGGAGGAACCGGAAGAAAGGGAAGAAGAAATTGGAGAGCCGCGGCCGGCGCAGGCCCGGCCGGTGCCCGTGGCCCGAGTCCGCTACCGCCTGCCCTCGCCCGCCCTGCTGCGCGCGCCGGAGCACATCAGCCTGCCGAACGAAAACGAGCTGCAAGAACGCGCCGCGCTGTTGCGGCAGAAGCTGGAAGAGTTCGGCGTGCTCGGCCAGGTGGTGCAGATCAACCCCGGCCCGGTGGTGACCACCTTCGAGTTTCGCCCCGAAGCCGGCGTAAAGTTGAGCCGCATCACCAACCTGGGGGAAGACCTCTGCCTGGGGCTGCGGGCGGAATCCATCCTCATCGAGCGCATCCCGGGGAAATCCACCGTGGGCATTGAAGTGCCCAACACGCATCGGGAAACCATCGCCCTGCGCGAGCTGATCGAATCGCAGGAATTCGCCGGCTCGAACTCCAAGCTCACCATCTCGCTCGGCAAAGACCTTTTGGGGCGCGTGCGCATCGCCGACCTGGGGCAGATGCCCCACCTGCTGATTGCCGGCTCCACCGGCTCGGGCAAGAGCGTTGCCATCAACTCCATGCTCATCTCCATGCTCTACAAGAACGGCCCTGAAGAAGTGAAGTTCATCCTCATCGACCCCAAGCGGCTCGAGCTCGGCCTTTACGAAAGCATCCCGCATCTCTTCACGCCCATCGTCACCGACCCCAAGCTGGCCGCCAACGCCTTGCGCAACGCCACCCGCGAGATGGAGCGGCGGCTGAAGCTGCTGGCCGAAGCCGGCGTGCGCAACCTCGAGCAGTACAACCGCCTCTACGACGAAGAAGACGCCCCCGCTTCTCTCGCTGAAGACGGCGAGCAGGCGCGGCCCCTGCCCTATATCGTCATCGTGATTGACGAGCTGGCGGACCTGATGCTGGTGGACACTCCCAACGT
>CAYTXK010000160.1:0-5537 GCA_964441645.1 uncultured Acidobacteriota bacterium | reverse complement strand
CCCCTGGGGAGGTTGCGGGTGGCGTCTTTTCGCCTGCTCTCGATCAACTGGAAGCTCGGGCTCGCGGTGCTGATCTGGCGGTTTTTACCGAGTTGTGCCTGTGTGGGTACCCGCCGCGGGATTTAGTGGAAGCTCCGGGCTTCTTGGACGACAACCGCAAGGCACTCGAGGCTCTGGCGAGCTCACTCCCGCCCATTCCCACTATCGTCGGTTTTGTGGGGCGGTCGCCCTCGCCCGTGGGCAAGACGGCGACAAACGTCGCCGCATTGCTAGCCGACGCTCGGGTGCGTTTCGAGCAGACGAAAATGCTTCTGCCGACCTATGATGTTTTCGACGAAGCGCGGCACTTTGTCCCCGCCGCTGCCCAGCAAATCCTGTCCTTCTGCGGATCTAAAGTGGCGCTGACAATTTGTGAGGACTGCTGGAACGATAAAAGCTTCTGGAAACATCGGCTGTACGAGCGCGACCCCATTGAAGAGCTAATGGGGCAGGGAACTAACCTGTTGGTCAATATCTCGGCCTCGCCTTTCAGCGCCGGCAAGCGCAAGCTGCGCCTCGAAATGGTGCAGGCTCTGGCGCGCCGCTACCGGGTGCCGGTAGTGATGGTGAATCAGGTAGGCGGCAACGACAGCTTGATTTTCGACGGCTCGAGTCTCGCGGTTGACGCCGCGGGGACGGTTTGCGCGCAGGCGCGCTCGTTCGACGAAGACCTGGTCCTGTTTGACACCGTTACCGGCAAAGGTGAAATCCACGACCAGCCGGGCGCGGGCGTGGAAGAAATCTACCAGGCGCTGCTTCTGGGAACCCGCGACTACGCCGAGAAATGTGGCTTTCGACTGGTGATCGTGGGATTGAGCGGCGGGATTGACTCCTCCGTGGTGGCTGCCCTAGCCGTCGCGGCGTTGGGACCCGAGAACCTAGTCGGGGTCGGCATGCCGGGCCCTTACTCTTCACCCGAAAGCCTGCGGGACGCCCGCCAATTGGCGGACAATCTCGGCATCCGCTTTCTGGTGATGGGCATCGACCAGGTGTTTGACGCCTATCGCACCACGCTGGCCGAAGCCTTTGGCCGCCGCCCCGAAGATACCACGGAAGAAAATCTCCAGGCTCGCACCCGCGGCAACCTGCTCATGGCACTCGCCAACAAATGGGGAGGCCTCGTCCTCAGTACGGGCAACAAATCGGAGATGGCCGTCGGCTACTGCACCCTTTATGGCGATCTCGCCGGGGGGCTCGCCGTCATCTCTGACGTCCCCAAGATGATGGTCTACGAGCTTGGCCGCCACATTAACCGGGAGCGCGAAATCATCCCCGCCGCCTGCTTCACGAAGCCGCCCTCCGCTGAGCTTCGACCCGGGCAGACCGACCAGGACACCCTCCCTCCCTATGAGGTTCTGGATCGAATCCTTACTGCCTACATCGAGGAAGGGCAAACCCCCGCGGCCATCGCCAGCCACTCCCAGTACCCCATCGCGCTAGTCCAAGATGTCGTGCGGCGACTCGCCCGCAGCGAATACAAGCGCCACCAGGCCCCGCCCGGACTAAAAGTCACCTCCAAGGCCTTCGGTTTGGGTCGCCGCCTCCCCCTTGCGCAGAAGTACACGCAAGCGCCTACACCAAAGTAGGGAACTGCCCGGCGGCTGCTCCCAGACCTGACGACGTGCGAATAAGCGGAGGAATGCCGGGCCGATTCGATAGTTAACATAATATATGTTATCGGATGATGGGAAAGGGACTCCAAACACCGAGAGCTCTTGTCAGGCTCACCCCTTCCGCCCAGAATGCCGCAATTCCCTTCCCGCTGAGGCGTAGAACCTTGATGGAGACGCGAGAGACCCAGCAGGAGGCGCTGGCCCTGGATGAGGTCATCAGGCAGGCGCAGGCGGGAGATGAGGCGGCTTTGGCGGCGCTCTACCGCCAGTTCCGGCCGCGGGTCTTCGGCCTCTGCCGGTACCTTTTGGCGGTGCGAGAGGATGCGGAGGACGCGGCCAGCGAAGTTTTCTTGAAGGCGCAGCGAGCGATGGGCACCTACGACAGCACGTTTCCCTTTGACCGCTGGCTCTTGAGCATCGCCAGCCACCACTGCCTCGACCTGTTGCGCCGCCGGCGCACCGAGCGCCGGCTCTTCGATCCTGCTGAAATAGAGACCCACGACATTTCCGAACCCCGCCCGTCCGCTCTGGGCGAATTGCTTACCGCCGAGGAGGGCAGCCGGGTGCGCGCGGGCGTGGCCGCGCTGCCGGACAAATACCGCTTGCCGCTGACCCTCCGCTACTACAACGATCTCAGCTACGACGAGATTGCGGCCGAGCTGGGCCTGAGTCGCACCCACGTCGCCACGCTCATTTTTCGAGGCAAGAAAGAGCTCCGCCGGATTCTGGCCCGCAGCCGCAAGGAGAACCGTCCATGAACTGTTTCGACGAGTTGCGCTATTCCATCTACGTCGATGGCGAACTCCCGCCCGCGGAGGCCCGCGAGGTCGAATCCCACCTGATGGTTTGCCCTCGGTGCCGCGCGCTCGTGGAGGGCTTGCGGGTGGAGAACCGCCTGCTCGCCGAGACTCTGGCAGGCGCTGATGAAATGGCCGAGCCCGTGGTGGATCTCGCCGTTCGTCCGCCGGAGCTGGCTTGGGCCACGGCCAGCGTCCTCGGTGCCGCTGCCCTGCTGGCCGTGGTCGGCGGCTGGCTGGCCAACCTGCGCCTGCCGGAAGGAATGGATTGGCTCAATCCCTTCCAAGTCACAACGCAATGGAATCTTTTCTTCACCGGTCTTTTCTACTTTCTTCAGGAGGGAGCGGCCCTACTGGTGTCGAGCGCAACTTTCCTCGCCGTGTTGAGTCTGGGTTTTGTGGCTCTCTACGGCAGTCTTTCTTTGGCCCGCCGGCGTCCGTCGGGTCTAGCGATACTCGCGGCGCTGGCCCTGGCGCTTCTGCTGCCCCAGCCGGGCGCGGCGCTAGAAACGCGCACCATGAGACACGGCGGGGCGTTGGTCATCGCCGCCAATGAAACCATCGACGATACTCTGCTCTTCCGCGGCGAAACGCTCATTGTCAAAGGCACCATCACCGGCAATCTCATCGCCTTCGCGGAACGCGTGGAAGTGGACGGCACGGTCAAAGGCGACGTGATTTGCTTCGCCGGCCCGGTCTATGTGAACGGCGTGGTCGAAGGCAACCTGTTCAGCTTCTCCCATTTCGTCGAGGTGACAGGGCGCATTGGGGGGAGCGTGCACGCCTGGTCTGCTCAACTGGACATCGAGCGAGGAGGAACTGTTGAAGGGGATGCCTTTGCTTTTGTCCACCAGGCGTCCGTAGACGGAACGGTGGGCCGGGACTTGCGCACCTTCAGCGGGACCACCCAGGTGACTGGCACCGTGGGCCGCCACCTGCGGACTCGCACCGGGCGCCTACGGGTTTCCACGGGTGCGCACGTGGGCGGCAACGTGGACGCCTATGTGCGCCGCACCGGAGACGTCCAGATCGACCCCGGTGCGGTGGCCGGCAAGGTTGAGACGCATCTCGCCCCCTCGCGCTGGGCGCGTTATATGCGAATGCGCTTCTACGTCTGGCAGGCGCTCAAGGTCGCGGCAGCCTTCCTGACCGGCCTGGCTTTCTTCTGGTTCTTCCCTGCTCTGTTCTCGGTTCGCCTCGAGTCTGGCGGCGCCGCGCTGCGAAGGATGGGGGTTGGGTTCATCGCCCTAGTCGCCCCTCCGGCAGCCATTGTCCTCGCCTGTCTTACCCTGGTCGGCCTGCCGCTGGCTCTCCTCGGCCTAGGTGTGTGGCTGGCGGCGCTTTATCTCGCCAAGGTGTTTGTGGGCGTGTACGTTGGCCAGACGCTGACGGCCGCCCCGATGACCCAAATGGGTTCTTTCGCGCGCTCTTTGCTGGCGGGCCTGCTGGTGGTCTTCGTGGCCATCAATCTTCCCTTCCTCGGGAAACCAGTCCACTTTCTGATTCTGCTGCTGGGCCTGGGCTTGGCTCTTGGCCAGGCTCGCACCATGTGGCAGAGGACCCCAGGGGCCGCCTAGCCTCGTTCCCTTCCCTCTTACGAAGCACGGACGCCGCGCTTGTCACCTCCGCGGCGTCGCGCTATCCTGTGAATGCCGCAAGCGGTTTTTTCCGAGACGCAGGAGGCGCGAGTGAAGTTCCGCACGGAAAAAGACTCCCTGGGCGAGAAGAAAGTGCCCGCCGAAGTCTATTACGGCATCCAGTCGCAGCGGGCGGTGGAGAACTACCCCATCAGCGGTTACCGGGCGCACCCGGTGCTGATTCGCGCCATGGGGATGATCAAGAAAGCGGCCGCGCTGGCGAATAGAGAACTGGGCTTGCTCGATGAGCGGCGGGCCGCCGCTATCGTCAAGGCTTCTGAAGAAGTCATGGCCGGCCAGCTCAACGATCAGTTTGTCGTGGACGTCTACCAGGCCGGCGCCGGCGTCAGCTTCCATATGAACACCAACGAAGTCATCGCCAACCGCGCCATCGAGCTGCTGGGCGGGCAGCGCGGGGACTACGAGCGCTGCCACCCCAACGACCATGTGAATTTCGGCCAGTCCACCAACGACGTGATTCCCACCGCTATGCGCCTGGCCGCCCTCCTGCTCTTCGAGCAGCTTCTGCAGGAAATGGAGCGGCTGAGTGGCGCCCTGGCCCGCAAAGGCCAGGAGTTCGACGGCATTCTCAAGTCGGGGCGAACCCACATGCAGGACGCGGTTCCCATTCGCCTGGGACAGGAATTTGCCGCCTACGCAGTGGCGGTGGTGCGCGCCGCGGAGGAAATCCGCCACGCGCAAGACCGGCTGCGTGAGCTGGGCCTGGGCGGCTCTGCGGTGGGGACGGGAGTGAACACGCATCCGGACTACCAAGCGCTGGCCGTGAAACGCTTGAGTGAAGTGGCAGGCCAGACGCTGACGGCCACCCGTGATATGCGCTGGACGATGCAATCGAACCTGCCGATGGCGGTGGCCTCGAGTGCCCTCCGCAACTACGCGCTGGAGCTGATTCGGATTTCGAATGACCTGCGCCTGCTCTCGAGCGGTCCCAATACCGGTTTCGGCGAGATTAACCTGCCCGCCTTACAACCGGGCTCGTCCATCATGCCCGGTAAGATCAATCCTGTGATTCCCGAGCTGGTGGCGATGGTGAGTTTCCAGGCGGTGGGCAACGACGTCGCCACGGCACTGGCGGTGCAGGCCGGCCAACTCGAGCTAAACGTGATGATGCCGACCATGGCATGGAACGTGCTCCACTCGGCTGAAATCCTCAAGAATACGACCCGCCAATTTACCGTGGCGTGCGTCGAAGGCATTACCGCCAACAAGGAGCGCTGCCAATTCTACGCCGAGGCCACCGTGTCGCTGGCGACGGCGCTGAATCCCTACATCGGCTATGCGCAGACCGCGGAGATTGTGAAGCAGGCGGTAAAGCAGGGCCGGCGCATCACCGAGATCGCCCTAGAAAGAAAGCTGCTTGATGAGAAACAGCTCCGGAAAATCCTCGACCCGCGCCGCATGACCGAGCCGGCCCCGCCCGTCGAAGCGCC
>CAYTXK010000159.1:716-5608 GCA_964441645.1 uncultured Acidobacteriota bacterium | reverse complement strand
AGGCCTCGCATCAGCGCATCCCGCAGAGCCGTCCGCCCTGTGATTTCAAACTTATTGTTCTTTTGCGACAGTGCGGCCAGAGCATCGCCAACCGCTTGGTTTCCTTGCGCGAATCCAATCTGCTGCTGGACATCTCCCGAGAAAACTACGAACGCAACAAGGAAAGTGAAGGGCGATGGCCGCAGCACGTCCTCCGCAAGCTTGCTGGCGAGTTCCCACTTTCCTATGCGTCGCATGCTGCCGCTGGCGTCGAGGAGGATGACGACGCGGTGGGGCGGTGGGTCGACCGCCACGGAGAGGATTTTCACCGGCTGGCCGCGGAACTCGCCGCGAAAATCGGCGGGCGTGAATCCCCAGACCTGGTCGCCGTTCTTGTCCACCACATTGACGACGACGGTGCGGCGCAGGCAGGGCGGCTCCTGGGCGGAGAGCCCAAGCGAGGCGGCGAGCGCCAGCCCGGCAACCAGCAGAAAGGCGCGTCTCGAAGCCATTGCCTCAACCCACAGGGGTCTGCTGATTATACCCCTCCGCCGGCGCGAGGCGGGCGGGCGCGGCTCAGGGGATGCTGAGATTGACGATGCGGCCTTCGATGACGGGTGTAATGGTGCCGAGGCTTTCGATGTAGTCGAGCACTACGTCGGCCATCACCTCGCGGGTTACGCCCTGGCCATCGGCCAGCATGGTGTAGCCGTCGCCGCCGGCGTTAGTGAAGTCGTTGGTGGCCAGAGTGTAGTTGGTGCTGTCGGGGAGAATGGGCGTGGCGTCGAGCAGCGAAACGGAAACCACGCGCGAGCCCGCCGGGAGGGCCGAATCGTACACAAAGTGGAACCCGGAAATTTGGGCGAAGCGGCCGTTGGCGCTGGGAATGAGGGCCACGCTGTGCTCGAGGATGGCGTAGAGCTGCGCGCCGGTTACGAAGCGCGTAACCACGATGTTGCCGAAGGGCAGTACGGAGAAGACGTCGCCGATCACCAGGTCGAAGGGCGGCCCGGGGGCGAAGCCGGCGGTGGTGCGGCGCAGAGTAAGGTCGGCGGGCAGGTAGCTGGAGGGCAGGGGAGAGCGCAGACCGCCGCCGTTGGTGAAGGCGAGCTGGGTGCCGTAGCGGAGGCGGAGGGCGTCGGTGACCAGATTGCCCAGGGCCACCTCGCGCAAGCGCTCGATGTTGCTGCCGCGCGGGAAGACGTCGGTGGCCACGCCGATGACGCCGTCGAAGACCGCCGCCAGCGCGGTGCGGAAGGGAGCGAGCAGGCCGACGATGGCCGGGTCGGGGGTGACGGCGGCGGCGACCGGGGTTACGAATTCCACCGAGCGCGCGGTCACGCGGCCGTTGCGCGGATCCACGGTGAGGTGGGTGCGCGCGTAGGTGAGGCCCTTGCTGCGGTTTTCGACCACCAGGGCGTTATTGATGACGCCGCTGAACTGCACATCGGTGTGGTCGCCGAAGATGATGTCGAAGCCGCCCACGTTGTTGGCGAAGTCAATGAGCGGGCCCACGGGGGCTCCGGTGCCGGGATCGGCGCCGGTGACGCCGAGGTGAGTGATGGCCACAAAAACTTTGGCGCCCGCCTGCCGCGCGCGCGCCCGGGCCTTGTTGGCGGCCGGCACGGGGTCGGTGACCTCGATGGTGCCGAAATTGCCGGGGAAGACCAGCGTGGGAGCTTCGGGGTTGGTGATGCCGATGACGGCGACCTTGACGCCGCCGAGGTCGAAGATTTTGAACGGCTCCACGCCGGTGAGGTTATCGTCCACGTTTTTCAGGTTGGCGGACACGTAGGAAAAGTTGGCGAGGTTAATAAGGTCTTGGAGGAAGGCGGTGCCTTTGTCAAAGTTGTGGTTGCCGAAAGTGTCGACGTCGAAGCCCATCAAGTTCATGGCCAGCACGGCGGGCTCTTCGTCGAAGAAGGCGGAGAGCGGCGGGGCAGCGCCGTAGGCGTCGCCGGCGGTCAGGGTCAGCGTGTTGGGATTCGCCAGGCGGTCGGCGCTGAAGTAGGCGGAGAGCACGGCGGCGCCGCCGACGTTGCCGACGCCGGCCACCGAAAGCGGGTCGAGCTGAGCGTGCCAGTCCGATACGTTCAGGAATTGCAACTCGACCGTCCCCGGCTGCTCGGCCGCCACCGGCGGCTGCAGGACAATGAGCCCCAGCAGCACCGCCAGAAGGAAAATCTCGCGAGTCCAGGTCCGCACACGCAGCCCTTTGATCATCAGTCGTCTCCTCATTCTCACCAGGGTGGCGCGGATACTAGTGCCACCCGGCAGGGGTGTCAATAGCGGGTCCGGCCCTTCGGCTTCGCCGCAGGCGGCTGGCCTCAGGGTAAACCCCTCGCCCCGCGTTGCGTGGCTCGGGGTAAACCCTTCGGCGGGCGGTGCGCCTCAGGGCGGGGGGGCTTGCCAAGAGGGGGAGTTTTTGCTAGAGTCCGTGCCGCGTTTGTTGGTCTTGTAATTGCAGTTTGACGGGTTCAAACGGCGCCACAGGGCCAGACGTCCTGTGGCTTTTTGTTTGGGCTAGAGGTCGGCGGCGTTACGGGCAGCAACAAATAGCTTTGAGAAACAAGGAGCACGCAGTTGAGCAGAGAACAAGGAACAGTGAAGTGGTTCAATTCCAGCAAGGGCTACGGCTTTATCAAGCGGCAGTCGGGCGAAGATGTTTTCGTCCACTACAGCGCGATTCAGGCCGATGGCTACCGCTCGCTGGAAGAAGGGGCGGCCGTGGAGTTCGAGGTCGTCAAGGGCCCCAAGGGCCTGCAAGCGTCCAACGTCACCAACCTCTAAGCTGAACCCGCCCCGCCTTCGGCGGGGCTGAAATCACTTCAGGGCCGGTCGAATGACCGGCCCTGAAGTTTTTTGCCGGAGCAAGGACGGCAAGGCGCAAGGCCTTGCCCTACCCAAACGAAAAGCAGATTCCTCGCTCCGAATGCCTGGCAAGCCTGGCTTTCGGGACTCGGAATGACAAGGCAGGCGCAGTCGGCGCCGAAATTTTTCTTGGAGGTTACTGCGGCAAGCCGGTGGTCCAGTTCAGGACCAGGGTGACGGGGGAGGTTACGGCGGCCTCTTGCTGGGCGGCGAGAACGAAGAGGCGGCCATCGGGATAGGCGGTGAAGGGCCGCGCACCTGGGGAAGGGGTGACCTCAAACAGCGGCTGCGGCACTCCCAGCTCGAGGCTGGAGCCGCGCTCGGTGACCTCGACCACCATCACCTTGTTGTCCTCGGACAGGTAGTACAGTTCTTTGCCATCGCGCCGCCAGACGGGACTCGTTCCTCCTCCAGTCGAGATCTGCCACTTACCGGCGGGCTGCGCCAGCGGTTGCCCCTTGTCGTCCAGGCGAAAGGGAATGGCGTAGGTCTCAAAGGCGCCGGACTCGTTGGATTGGTAGGCCAGCCAGCGGCCGTTGGGAGAAAACATGGGGTTCTCGTCGTCAAAGGGAGTTACCAGCACGGGATAGGGCTTGCGCTCGCCGACCAGGGACAAGACCCAGAGGTCATCTCCACTTTGGTTGGGGACGGCGCGGTCGAAGGCCAGGAAGCGGCCGTCGGGCGACCAGGAGTTGGGCCGCTCGCGGGTTTCGCTCTCCAGCAAGAGTTCTTCGGTGGCCGCGCCGCTGGAGTCTTTCTGGTAGAGGTCGTAATTGCCTTTCCGAGTCGAAGCAAAAATGAAGAGGCGGCCATCGGGCGACCAGACGGGAAAATTGTCGGCGGCGGGGTCGAAGGTCAAGCGGGTGCGGGTGCCGCGGGCGAGGTCGTACACCCAGATATCCAGGTTTCGGGTGGCCGGATCGATGTACATAGCCGCCAGGCGCTTGCCGTCCGGGGCCAGGCGGGGCTGGTTGTAGAATCCGCCTTCGGGCAAGGAGCGGGTTTTCTTTCCGGCGCGATCATACCAGATCAGTTGTACACCGCTCTCGATGGCGCCGCTCTGATAGGCCAGGACTCCGTTGTTGGAGACCGCAAAGTTGCTCCAGAGGAGGCCGGGGACGAACTGCACCTGCTGGGCGACGGGAAAGGGGTCGCCACGTAATTCGAGCGCATCGGCATCAAACGCCTGCGCCATGAGTGTCCCTTCGCGCACGAAGAGCAGGTAGCCGGCTTGCCCGTGTCGGGGCGGAGCGTAGGCCACGGTCGAGGTAGCGCCCAGCAGTCGTTTGGGCTCCCTGGCGTCGAGCGACCCCACGTAGATGCCCGCGTTCTCCGCCTGGGAGACGCTCCCCGCCAGGAACAAGAAGTGGCGGCCATCGGGGAGAAAGTAGGGCCAGCGGTGCGTAGTCTCCTTGCGGGCCGGGTCGAGTTTGGTAAGGGGGGTGGGTTGGCCGCCGGCAATCGGCACCTGGTGGAGGGGAGCAGTGGTTTCAGGGGCAAAGATGATGACGCCGGCCGAACTCCAGGCTCCGCCGCGGGCTTCGGCAGCGTCGCAGAGCGTCTGCGGAGGGCCGCCGGAGGCCTCGATCTTCTTGAGCTTGCCTTGCGCGAAGAAGCCCACAAAACGGCTGTCGGGCGACCAGAAGGGAAACGAGGCGCCTTCGGCGCCGGCCAGTGGTTGGGCGGTGAGAGAATCCAGCGGCCTAATCCAGAGCTGCCCCCGTCCTCCCGGCCCGCGCCCGATGAAAGCCAGACGACGCCCATCCGGGGAGAGAGCGATGGGACCAAACGAAGAATTCTCCGGCGGAAGGATGCTGGCCTGAACCGGCCGCGAAGCTTCGCGCACCGCGCGCGAATAATAAAACGTGCCGAAGGCTCCGCTCGCGGCCACCAGCAAGGCCACCGCGGCGGCGGCCCAGCCGGCCCACTGCAAGTGTTTGCGGCGGGCGACGACCGGCGCAGGCACGCCGGCCAGCGAGCCGCCCTCGGCAATCCACTGGAGCTGCAATTTAAGGTCGTGCGCGGTCTGCCAGCGCTCCTCC
>CAYTXK010000159.1:0-706 GCA_964441645.1 uncultured Acidobacteriota bacterium | reverse complement strand
TTTTTCGATGCAGGTGCGGACCACGCGCTCGAGCGCCGGCGGGGTCAGTGGCTGCAACTGGGAAATCGGCGGGGGCTCGGCGGTCAGAATGGCGGCGATGGTGCTGGCTTGAGTCTTTCCCGGAAAGGCTTTGCGCCCGGTGGCCATCTCGTAGAGCACGGCCCCGAAGGAAAAAATGTCGGAGCGGGCGTCGGCCTCGCGGCCTTCGAGCTGCTCGGGGGCCATGTAGTGGAAGGTGCCGACAATGGTGCCGGCCTCGGTCAAGGGTTGGGAGGGACTCTGGGTGACGGTGGGGGCGTATTGGGAGAGGGCCGAGGCCACGAGGTTGGTGGCGCCTTTGGCGAGGCCGAAGTCGAGCAGCTTGGCGCCGGCTTTGGTGAGCATGATGTTCGAGGGCTTGAGGTCGCGGTGGGTGACGCCCTGGCGGTGGGCTTTGTCGAGGGCATCGGCCATCTCGATGCCGTAGCGCAACACCTGCTCAGGCGGCAGCGGACCTTTCGCGAGGCGCGCCGCCAGCGTTTCACCTTCCAGGTACTCCATCACCAGGAAGTCCATGCCGTTCTCCTGCCCGATGTCGTGCAGGGTGCAGATGTGGGGATGAGAAATGCTGGCCAGGGCCTTGGCTTCGCGCTCGAAGCGCTGCCGCAGCGTGGGATTCTCGGAGAGGTGCGCGGACAAAACCTTGATGGCGACGGAGCGGTCGAGG
>CAYTXK010000158.1:0-5629 GCA_964441645.1 uncultured Acidobacteriota bacterium | reverse complement strand
CGACCTCCTCGGGCCCCGAAGGCGTTTCGCCTCACGACCGAATTCGGTATTTACCCTGTTTAGTTTGGTTTTTGCCCGCTGGGTTTGGTGCGAATGGCTCGGGCCCGGGCTTCCAGAGCGGCCGCATCGTCTGCGCGCCCCATCTCCCGCAGAACACCGGCGTAATTGTCCAGCAATCTGGCCACATCAGGGTGCTCTGGCCCCAGCGCGGCGCTGAGAACGATGACCGCCCGCTGGGCAAACGACTGCGCCAGCGCGTAATTGCCCTGGGCGCGGTACAGGCCGGCCAATTCACTCAGCAGCGCGGCTACCGACGGGCTGGGAGGCTGGAGCGGCTTCTCCCGCATAGACAGGAGTCGTTCCAGGGCGGCCGCCGCCCGAGCGTACTTGCCCTGCCGCTGGTAGAGGTTTGCCAGGTTCTGGAGCTTGGTGGCGACCTCTTCATCCTCCCGGCCGCGCGTGGCTTCCGAAATCCCCAGAGACCGCCAGCGCAGCGGCTCCGCCTGCGCGTAGCGCCCCTGGGCTTCGTAGAGCGACGCCAGAGTCTCGAGCAGGGGCGCGAGCGAGGCGTGGTTCGGTCCCAGGGCCTTCTCCATGGAGGCCAAGGATTTCTCGTACAAAGATTGCGCCTGCGCAAACTTCCCCTGAGCCTTGTAGACAGCCGACAAGTCCTGGAGTTCCGCCACCACCTCGGGGTGGCCCGCACCCAGAGTCTTTTCCTGAATGTCCATCGCCCGCTCATAGAGCGGCTCGGCTTGCGCGTACCGGCCCTCGGCGGCGTAGAGCGCGGCTAAATTGTTCAGGCTTGCGACTACCTCGGCGTGGTTAGCGCCGCGCGTCTTTTCCCGAATCGCCAGCGCGCGCGCGTAATAGGGCTCGGCCTGCGGGTATTGGCCCTGGGCCACGTAAACCGCGGCCAGGTGATTCAGGCTGGCCGCCACCTCAGGGTGATCCGGCCCGAGCGCCTTGGTGCGGATGGCGAGCGCGCGCTGGTAAAGCGGCTCCGCCTGGGCGTACATCCTTTGGGTGACGTAAAGACCGGCCAGGTCGGTCAGCCGGGCGGCCACGGTGGGATGCTCGGCGCCGTGCAGCTTTTCCTGCATGGCCACTGCCCGCTGATAGAGGCGCTCACTTTCGGCAAAGCGGGCCTGCGGGGACGCGGGCGCCTGGCTGCCGCTCTCCTGGCTGGCGCCGGCCGCTGGCCAGAGAGCCAGCGTCAGACAGGCCGCGATCAGCCAGCCTTTCTTCGAGTGCATTACCCGCATCCCCTCCCGCCCGCAGCGGCCTGTTCGCGGGCTCCTTGTCGGTCCCATTCTGCGACCGACCGTCGAAGAGAGTCAAGAACCTGAGCAGCTCCTTGCCGGCGCGGGCCAGAGAAGTCCTACGGCCGGGACGGCGACGGTAGCTTGGGCCGTGATATCAACTGGCGCCGCTCTTGCAGCATTTGCCCTTCGCTGGTTATGGCCTTGGGAGTCGCCGTTGGCTCCGTCATGGGCTCCAGGCGCACGGACTCGTAGCCGCGCCGCTTGGCGACGATGCGAAAATCGAAGGCCACACTGGCCGTCCCGCCCCCCAGCTCCCGCACCTCGAACCCGGCAGCCGTCTTGCGCGACACATACAATCCCTTGCAGTCGCCGTTGGGAGTCAGGAAGACACGGTAGTCGAGATTGGTATTCACGGTCTGGGCAAAGACCGGGTCCAGCGGAACCCACACTACGCCGCTGCGCAGCGTGGCGCCGCCAAAATCCTCGAACCAATTTTCCGGGCTTTCCATGGCGTAGAGCTTCACCAAGCGATTGTCGGCCAGCCGGACGGCCGCTGACTTGGTGCCAATCACCGTGCTATTCCCCTCCACGACCAAGTTGCCGCCTATGCGGGCGCCACCGATCTCGAAAGCGTCAAAAGCCCCCACCACGAGCGAGAAGACCTCCAGGTCGTTCGGGGAGATACTGAGCAGAAGGTTTCCCGCGTCTTCGATAGTCTCGGCCGATCCGAGATGGATTCGGCTATCCGCCCCCGGGCCGGTGCCGACGTGGAGGCGACCACTGGGCGCGGCGTTGCCGATACCGACGCGATTGTTGACCGCGTCCACCACCAGGGTGGGCGAGTCCACACTCAAGCCCGCCGCCGTCACCGCGCCGCTGAAGGTTCCCGTCGTAAAGGTGTTCGAAGCCGTGAATGTGTTCGACGCCGCCAGGCGCGCGTAGTCACCCGTGCACACCCAGGCCGTCCCGCTCCACCTCAAGAGCTGGTTGGTCGCGCAGGTGGTCAGCAGGCTGAGGTTGGCGTCTCCGGCCGCCACGCCGCCCGTGAGCCCGCTGCTGGCCCCGGTGTTCACCGCGGTGATGTCGCCCGCGCCGCCGCCGCCGGTGTCATCCGCGCAGGCCCACGAAGCTCCATTCCACTTCAGCAACTGCCCGCTGGCGCAGGTGGTCAGCAAGGTTAAATTCGCCGCCCCTGTGGCCACGCCCCCCGTCAGCCCGCTGCTGGCCGCCGTGTTTACGGCCGTGATGTCACCGCCCGGCAGCCCGGTGAGCTGGGAGCCGTCCCCTTGAAAAGCGGTGGCCTTGGCCGTGCCCACGACGTCGAGCGCCGTGGTCGGCGTGACGGTGCCGATGCCCACCCGCGAATTGACACTGTCAACCGTCATGATGGGCGTCTGGCCAGCGGCCACAGAACGGATAACTTGAAAGGCCGTGGTCACATCCGCGGCCGGACGAATGGCGATGCCCGCCGAACCTGTCCCGAAGGTGCTGATCAGCCCCTTGGTGCCATCATGCCGGATATAGACCCGCTTGACGTTGGTGGTATCGTACAACCCCAGCGACGTCCCGTTCAGTACCGACGTCTCATTCGCCCCCACAAACTGGATGTTCACTCCCGTGGCCCCGCCGTTGAACTGCAGGCTGTCGCCGATATTCTGGATGAAGGCCGTCTTCACCACCCCGTTATGCTCGCCGAAAAGCTGGATGTAGCCGTCGGCAGCATTGTTCCCCACCGGGTTGGGGTTGCCCACCACCAGCTTGGTCAGGGCACCGGTCTTCTGCACGTGGAATTTCCCGAAGGGCGCGGTCGTCCCTACCCCAATATCGGTTCCCACTTGCAGCATGTCGGAATCGCCCACCGCGTCAGCGGCCGTGAACTTGGCGATGCGATCCACTGTCCCGCTCACCACCTGAGCCAACGTTCCGTCGCCGCCCGAACTCAGCGCCTGCTCCTGCCTGTTTCCGCCTTTCGCGGAATCCTCGCCCGAGGGCGCGGCCAGCAAGAAAGCCTCGGCCGGCTTGCCGCCCAAACGCTCGGCATCCGCGGCCTTCAGGGCATAGGGCACGCTCACCAGCAGAACCCGGGGCTGCTCCTCCTCGCCCTGCACCTGGATTCCCAGCCAGCGCGCCTCCTCCGAGGCGAAAATCTCCAGCGGCATGCCCTCGTTCTGCAGGGCGCCCAGCAGCACCGTGTACCGTCCGTCCGGCCCGGGCTCCACGTTCTGCGTCTCCAGCCAGAGCGGCGCGCCGCCGCTCTGCTCTTTGTAGAGAGCAAAAGTGACCCCGACCGTGGCGGTGCGCGGCTGGCCGAGCGTGTCGCGCAACGCGCCGCTAAACCGCAACAGCCGCAAGGCAGCGGCCTCGGCCACCGGGCCAGGGTCCTCCTTGGTGGGGGCCTCGGGCACCGGCTCCTGGGCGGCCAGGCCCAGCGCAGCGACCACAGTCAAAACAGCAAACCATCCAGCTTTGCGGATTCCCATCATGGCACCTTGCTCCCTACAGAGTGAATTTCATCGTGCAACCACACTTCTCTCGTCCTGGCCGGTCACGCCTGCGCGCGCCGGCAGGAAAAGCCACTGTATCGGCTTTCGCTGAATAGGCAAGTTGTTCCAGAGGAGGAAAGGAAGGAAAGACTGTGGCGAACCCCATTCCCTGCCCCACCGGGGCGCGGGAAAAATGGCGGGAGAATCCCGTGAGGGATTCTCCCGCCGAAACGTCCCTTCGTACTTTAGTTGCTCCCACGCAACGGACGCATCAGGTTCAGCAGCTTGAACGGCTGCCGCCGTAGCTGCGGAGCCGGCAATCGGCCCGCCATTCCCTGCTTGCGCTCCGCCCCGGAGGAACTGCTGGTCTGTTCCGCGCTGTCGGTGGAAGGCGAGCTGCTCGCGGTCTTGCCGCCGCTCGAAGGCGCCAGGCCTCCGAACGTCAGGCTCGACCCGCCCGAACCACCCTCTGACCTTCCGCTGGAGAAGGAAGGCGGCCGGGTACGCTCATCCTCGCTAGTGACGCCGTTGCCGCGGGTAGCGGGTGATCCGCCCAGCGGGCAGCCGGCGTTGTTGTCCTCATCGATGGCCCCGGCCAACGCCAGGATGGTCGTGCGATCCAGGCTGTTGAGGGCCGCGTTGACGTCGGCGATGATCTCAGCGGCGGTCCGCGGGTAGCTGACACCCGAATGGGCAGCGTTCAGGATGCCGGCTATAGCCGCGCGGAGCAGGATCTGCGCCGCTCCCTGGATGGTCGAGCCTCCCTTGAAGGCCAGGCCCTGTTGCAGCGTGGCGTCGCCCAGCTCCACGTACGGCGAGGTGCTGGTGCGGCTGAACACGCTGTCCACCGTCTGGCTGGGCGAGTAGACCTCCCAGCGATCGGTGTGGTTCTTCCAGTAGCCCGGCGTGCAGCCCTCGCCCGTGGCGATGTTGACGAAGGTGCAGGTCACTGTCTCACCCGGGTCAACGTTGATGGTGGCCGTGCGCGTGCCGGTGTCGCCCGTGCTGGCCACACCCTGACCGTCGGAGTCGACGCACTGGATGGACTGGAGCCGGAAGCCGTCGGCTTCGACCAGCACCTGCTCCGTCACGCTGTAGGTGCCCGGCAAGACGTTCGAGCACTGCGCCGTGTTGGACAGCGTGCCCTCGTCGTTGCCCAGGCCGGTGTCGTCATCCAGCGGCCCCACCGTGCAATCCGGAATGTTGTCGGTGAAGCTGAAGTCCTTCGGGTTATCCGGCTGCGTGTCCTTGATGATCCGGATGGTGCCTTTCTTGGTGTTGGTGTAGGTGCATTGGACCGTGACACCACCCGGCAGAGTGATCCCGGCGATGCTGTCACCAGGTTCGAAGCCGGTGGTGCCGTTCCCGCTGCCGCTGATATTCAGCTGCGTGGCCGGATCGAAGACGCCGGCACCCGCGACCTTCACGCAGACAATGCCGGTCAGCGTGTAGTTGCTGGGGATGTTCACCTCAGCCACGCTCACCTGTCCCGGCGGCTGCCAGAGGCTGGTGGCCGACTGGCCGTCATCCAGGAAGAAGTTGTTGTTGTTGTCGTCGTCCGGGGCGAAGAAGCCCTGAGTGAACCCTGTCGGGTTGAACTCAAAGTTCTCCCCGCCAGCGGGCAGCGTGGCCTTGACCACCTTCACGAAGGAGCCGAACTGGTCGGTGAAGGTGCAGGTCACCGTTTCGCCCGGTTCGAGGTTCACCGTGGCCCGTCCGCCCTGCCGTGGGATACCGTTATCGGGCACGTCGAGGTGGTTTTCCTCTTCGGTCGAGTTGCTGTCGTCGCACTCCAGGTTGACCACTTGCCAGAAGATGGTCGGCTGCGTCTCGACGAACACATAGGTCCCCGCCTTGACGTCGTCAAAGTGGCCCTCGCTC
>CAYTXK010000157.1:1671-5639 GCA_964441645.1 uncultured Acidobacteriota bacterium | reverse complement strand
CGACGCGCAGCCCGGGCAGCCCGTAGGCTTTCGACAGCCCGCCCGCGCAGATGACGCGCTCGTAGCGGCCATAGAAGGTGGGCGCGAGCCGGCCATCGAGCTCGGCGCCGCGATAGACTTCGTCGGCGAGCACCCAGGCACCCACTTTGGCGGCGGCAGCACAAATCTCTTCGATGGCTTTTTCTTCCAGCACGGCGCCGGTGGGGTTGTTGGGATTGCAGACGGCGATGAGGCGCGTCTTTGGGGTCACGAGGCGCTTGAGGTCGTCGAGGTCGGGCGACCATTTGAGTTCCTCGCGCAGCCAGAGCGGCTTGAGCTCGGCGCCAAAGGCGCGCGCCAGCCCGCCGACCTGCATGTAGTTGGGCATCATGAAGACGACTTCATCGCCGCGCTCGGTGAGCGCCCAGGTGACCAGGAAGTTGGCTTCGGCGCAGCCGCAGGTGACCAGCACGTTTTCGGCGCGCGCCCCGGGGTAGAGGGTGGCGATGTTCGAGCGCAGCTCTTCGCTGCCGTTCGATGGCGGATAGAGCAGCGGCGCGGCCAGCAGCGCGCGCAGGGCCTCTTCGTCGTCGAGCAGCTCTTCGATGCGCAGGGGCTCGACGCCGCTCTCGGAGATATTGAGTTCGACAGCGTTTTCATACACCGACTGCCAGCGCTCCATCTCAAAGGTTGGGATTTTCATCGCTTATCTCCTTCTCCGCTCTGTGGCCTCTGTGCCTCTGCGGTGAAGCTCTTCGTTTTCTTTCCGGGTGTGCGGCCATCTTAGGCGGCGAGGCGCGGCAAGTCAACGCGGCTGCGGCGAGTTGCTTGACTTCGGTGGTGCCGCCGCCGAGAATTCGCCTAGCGCATCGCTGAGTGGAGGGCCAAGGATGGGAAAAATCAACTATGGGCGAGTGATTCTGGGGGGCTTGCTGGCCGGCGTGGTGATCAACATTTTTGAAATGGGCTTCGGGATGTTGATGATGGAAGAGTGGCAAGCGGCGCTCAAAGCCGTCGGCATTTCGTGGGAAATGACGCAAACCGACATGATTGTCTTTCCGTTGCTGAGTTTTGTTATCGGCATTACAGCCGTGTGGCTCTACGCAGTGGCGCGGCCGCGCTTCGGGCCGGGGCCGAAGACAGCGGCCTGCATCGGCTTCGCCTACGGCATCATCGGCTACGCCATTCCCGGCATCGCCTGGGGGATGACGATTCGCCTGCCCGCCGACGTGCTGGCGATGGCGATTGTGTGGGCCGTGCTGGAGGCGACCGTCGCCACGGTGGTGGGCGCCTGGCCCTACAAAGAATAGGGCCGGCTTACTCGTCGAGGCGCAGGTCGTGCCAGGGGGCGTAGCGGGTGAGCTTGCCATCGGCGACGTTACCGACGTAGCGCCCCTGGCAGGTGAACTGCATCACGCGCTGACCGCGGCGCGCCAACTGCGCCCAGCGCGAAGTGGTCTGCGGGTTCTGCTCGATGGCGTCGATGGGCTGGCCCTTGAATGAAAACTGCACCGTGCGCAGCCCGCGCCGCCGCGTGGCCTTTACCGGATAGGACTCGCCTTCAACCTCGACGGATTTTTTCTCTTCGACCAGCGCCTGCCGCCAGACGGAAACGAGTGCCCCGCGCAGCGTCACTGTCCAACCTGAGCGTTATTCGTCGCGGATGGCCGCCCGCACCTGGGCCACCAGCTCGCGCGGAATGTCAGGGAAGCCGTGGTCGTTGCGAGCGTGCTCGGCCGCCTTTTGCAGGACTTCTTCCACCGTATTGCCGCGGCAGGCGAAGTCGCAATCTACTCCCACATCCCGACAACGCAGAACCTTGCCCATGGCCCCTCCTTTGGTGGTGCTGGAAATCGAAAAGGACTCCCCGTCGAACGTGCCCATCTTAGGCAGGCGGGCGAGCGAAGTCAACGCCAGCAGCGCGCAGGGGGCGTTTCTTGTAGAATGCCCGATTCGGCGGGGACTGAAGAAAAATGCTGCGCCTCCACAACACGCTCACCGGCGGGCTCGAAGACTTTCAGCCGCTCGAGCCCGGCCGGGTGCGGATGTACACCTGCGGGCCCACCGTCTACGACTACGCGCACATCGGCAACTTCCGCACTTTTGTTTTTCAGGACATCCTGCGGCGGCACCTACGGGCGCGCGGCTACACAGTGCAGCAGGTGATGAACATCACCGATGTGGACGACCGCATCATCCAGAACGCCGCCGCCGCCGGGCTGAGCCTGCGCGACTACACCGACAAATACACGGCCGCCTTCCTCGAAGATATGCGCGCCCTGAACCTCGAGGAGCCGGAGCATCTGGTGCGCGCCACCGACCACATTGACGACATGGTGGCGCTCATCCAGCGCCTGCAAGAAAAATCCTTCACCTATGTCAGTGACAGCTCGCTCTACTTCCGCATCGCCAAGTTCCCCGGCTACGGCAAACTCTCCAAAATTGATCTCGCCGGCATCCAGGCGGGCGCGCGCGTGGACGTGGACCGCTACGAGAAGGCCGACGCCCGCGACTTCGCGCTCTGGAAAGCCCGCAAGCCCGGCGAGCACTACTGGGACACGCCGCTCGGCCCCGGCCGCCCCGGCTGGCACATCGAGTGCTCGGCCATGGCCATGAAGTATCTCGGCGAAACCCTCGACCTCCACACCGGCGGGATCGACCTCGCCTTCCCGCACCACGAAAACGAAATCGCCCAAAGCGAGGCGGCCACCGGCCAGCCTTTCGTGCGCACCTGGTTGCACGCCGAGCACCTGATCGTCGAAGGGGAAAAAATGTCGAAGTCGCTGGGGAATTTCTTTACTCTCCGCGACCTCTTCGCCCGCGGGCACAAACCCTCGGCCATCCGCTACCTGCTGGCCTCGGTGCCCTACCGGCGGCAACTGAACTTCACCTTCGCCGGCCTGCAACAGGCGGCCAGCTCCGTCGAGCGCCTGCGCAACTTCCGCCTCCGCCTGCGCACCGAAAAACTCCCCCCGGGCACGACGCCGGCGGTGAGCGAGCGCGTCACACGGGCTTTGACGGAGTTTGACGCCGCGCTCGACGACGACCTCAACACCGCCGAGGCCCTGGCGGCCATCTTCAACCTCGTCCGCGACGTCAACGCTGCGCTCGACCAGGGCCACTTCTGCCAGGATGATGGGCCGGGGATCGGGCAGGCGCTCGAGCGCTTCGATGGCATCTTTGCGGTTCTTTCTGAGCAGATGGACGCCAGCCCCAGCGCCGCCACCGCCATCGGCGACGCCGAGGTCGAAGCCTTGCTGGCCGAGCGGCAGCAGGCGCGCGCCCGGCGGGACTTCGCGCGCAGCGACGAGATTCGCCAGCAGTTGCTCGCTCGTGGTATCATTGTGGAGGATACGAAGGACGGTGTGCGCTGGAAGCGCCAATGACCACCAAAATCTGTAAAGACCATTCGCTGCGGCTCTGCCTGCCCGCCACCGCCCGGCCCAACCTCTTCGGCGTCGACTAATTTCCTCCAGCTGTCCCTCTCTCGCTCGTTGAGGGTTGCTCTGCCAGCCAGAAAAGGAGGAAACCAATGGCCAAAGTAGAAAGCATCCTGGACGCCAAGCGTCCGCAACTCAAGACTTCGCTGCCCGGGCCCGAAGCCCGGCGCATCATCGAGGGCGATGCGCGGCATATCTCGCCTTCCTACACCCGCAGTTATCCGCTCGTGGCCCGCCGCGGCCGCGGGGCCATGATGGAAGACGTGGACGGGAACCTGTTTCTCGATTTCAACGCCGGCATCGCCGTGGTCTCGACCGGCCACTGCCACCCGGTGGTGGTCGAGGCCATCCAGAAGCAGGCCGCCGAGCTCATCCACATGTCGGGCACCGACTTCTACTACGAAAGCATGGTGACACTGGCCAAGAGGCTCGAAGCCGTTACCCCGGGCCAGTTCCCCAAGCGCGTCTTCTACGGCAACTCCGGAACAGAAGCCATCGAAGGCGCGCTCAAGCTGGCGCGCTACGCCACCGGGCGGCCCTACTTCGTGG
>CAYTXK010000157.1:0-1661 GCA_964441645.1 uncultured Acidobacteriota bacterium | reverse complement strand
CGGGTGCTTTCACGGGCGCACGATGGGCGCGCTCTCGCTCACCTCGAGCAAGTCGGTGCAGCGGCAGCGCTTTGCGCCGCTGCTCCCCGGGGTCGTGCATGCTCCTTACTCTTATCCTTACCGGTGTCCCTTGGGCGCTCCGCCGGAGGAGTGCGCGCGCGCCTGCCTGCGCTATCTCGAAGACTACGTCCTGCGCACGCTGTCACCCAAAGAAGTGGCGGCCATCGTGGTTGAGCCAGTACAGGGCGAAGGCGGCTACGTCGTTCCGCCCAACGAATTCCTCCAGGGGCTGGAGCGGCTCTGTCGGCAATACGGGATGCTGCTCATCGTGGACGAAGTGCAGAGCGGCATGGGGCGCACCGGCAAGTGGTGGGCGTGCGAGCACGCGGGCATCACCCCGGACATTCTCTGCGTCGCCAAAGGCATTGCCTCCGGGCTGCCGCTGGGGGCCATCATTGCCCGCGCCGACCTGATGAACTGGCCGCCCGGGGCGCACGCCTCCACTTTCGGCGGCAACCCTGTGTGTATCGCGGCGGCGCTGGCCACCGTGGGGCTGCTCGAAGACGGCTTGGTCGAAAACAGCCGCCGCTTGGGCGACTACATCCTCAAGCGTCTCACCGACTGGCCCGAGCGGCATCGCCTGGTGGGCGAAGTGCGCGGCCGCGGCCTGATGATCGCCGTCGAGCTGGTGCGCGACAAAACAACCAAAGAACCGGCGCATGACGAGCGCGACGCCGTCGTCAGCGCCGCCTTCGAGCGCGGGCTACTGCTGTTAGGCTGCGGGCTCAATTCCATCCGCCTTTCGCCGCCGCTTGTCATTGATCAGGAGCAGGCCGACACGGCGCTTGAAATCCTCGAAGAGGCCCTGACCCAGGTCGAAAAGGGCCGATAGGGGAGCGAATGCCGCTGTTTGCCCGGGCGATGTTCGGCGTGGTGCGCTGGATGGCGGCGCGTGGCGGTCTCGAGGCAAAGCAAACGGAGGAAGTCGCCCAGTCGCCCGAAGAGCGCAGCACCTCTCGCGCTGCTCGCTCGAGGCAAGCCGGCGTGCGCGGCGAAACCTTCGCCTACTGGTACCTGCGCCGGCAGGGCTATACCATCGTGGCGCGCAACTACCGCCTCCCGCACCCGCACGGCGAGATTGACCTTATCGGCTGGGACGGCAAGGTGCTGGCCTTTGTGGAAGTGAAGACGCGCACTACCGCGAGCGGCGGGCCGCCCGAGCGCGCCGTCAACACCGACAAGCAGCAGGCGGTGGAGCGGCTGGCGCACTACTATCTCCAGCGCCGCGGTTTGGGTGAAATTCCCTATCGCTTCGACGTGGTGGCGCTCGAAGCGCGCCCGGGTGCCGCGCCGGTGGTGCGCTTGCACAAAGGCGCCTTCGGCGGGAACTGAACGTGGCGCGGGACGGACTTGCGAAACGCACCCCAACTTGGTTAAGTAGTCTCGGGAGGCGAAGGCAGAGTGCCTGAGCTGCGCAAAGACCCCATCATCGGCCGCTGGGTCATCATCGCCACCGAGCGCGCCAAGCGCCCGGTGGACTACGCCGCGGAGCCCGTGGTCATCGAGGCCGGGAAGTTCTGCCCCTTCTGTTACGGCAACGAAAACAAAACCCCGCCCGAGATCATCGCCGACCGCTCGAACGGCACGCCGCCCAACACGCC
>CAYTXK010000156.1:2210-5641 GCA_964441645.1 uncultured Acidobacteriota bacterium | reverse complement strand
TGCGCCGCAGCGGCCGCAGCCTGCGCGGGACCTTCGAATACAACGACCGCAGCCGCGGCTTCCGCACCGCACCGGGCTTCCTGCGGCGGCCCGACATCCGCCGCCTGGCGCCCGACCTGCGCTACTTTTTCTATCCCAAAAGCAAAATCGTCTACTTCTGGTGGCCGGCGCTCTCGGCCACGCGCGTTTACGACCACAACGGCACGCGCCTGGATTGGACGCTCAACCCTTCTCTCAACGTGGTGATGTCGGGGCAAACTTCCTTCAGCGTCTTTTACAACGCCGGGCGCGAGCGGCTCCGGCCGCACGACTTCTCCGGCCTGCCCGCTAACCTCGATTTGCCGCTCACCGGCTACGGCGCCACCTTTGCCACCAGCTATGTTCCGCAGGTCATCGTTTCCGGCCACTTCGGGCTAGGACGCAGCAGCAACTTCGCCCCCCCCAGCGGCCAGGTTCCCTTCGTGGCCGACGAATCGAGCGCCAGCCTGAACCTGAGCCTGAGCCCGCGCACCGCCCTGCGCGTGGACAACACCTATCTCTTTTTCCGGCTCCAGGAGCGCTCCGACCACCACAGCATTTTCAACAACCACATCCTGCGCTCGCGCTGGAACTACCAGTTCACCCGCGAGCTTTCCCTGCGCGTCATTCTTCAGTACGACACCACGCTCGCGAACCAAAGCTTCACCAGCCTCCCCACCCGCAAGAACTTCAACGCCGACATCCTCTTTACCTACCTGCTCCACCCCGGCACGGCGCTCTACATCGGCTACAATGGCAATCAGCAGAATATTGACCTGGTCCCCGCTGCCGGCGGAACCGACATCGTGTTTCGGCGGCGCCAGTTCATTAACGATGCGCGGCAATTTTTTGTTAAGTTCTCCTATCTGTACCGTTTCTAGTTCCCAACCGAGCGCGCCTGTGCGGGCAGGGGAGGTAGGTATGCGGCGAACTCTCATCGAGTCGGCCCTTCTCGTTCTTCTCGTTCCTCTGCTGTCGGTCCCGCAGCCGCCGCCTCCGGAACCGCCGCCTGGGCTTGAGGGCGGGGAAGTGCAGGCGGCCATTGAGGAGGTCAACGCCTTCTATGCCGCCTACTGGAAGGCGTGGGACAACCGCGACGCCAACGCCATCGGCGCCGCGCTGGCCGCTGACTTCCAGAGTCTCGCTCCCGGCCCGCAGGGCGCGGTGCAGTCCGACAAGACCCAGGCGCTGGCCGACATACGCCACTTTTTCGCGGCCCTGGGTCAGAGAGAAACCATCTGGACGCGCAGCCTGCTGGCCGTGGTCCCGAGCAGCCCCAGCGAAGCCGTCGTGGCTGTGCGCAACGACTTCGCGCTGGCCGATGTGGCGCGCGAAACCGAACTGACCCTCGAGGTGGTGCGCAAAGGCGCGGACGGGCGCTGGCGCTTGCTGCGCAAGTGGTCGGAGCGGCGGGCCTTTTAGCCCGCGGCTTGCCCGCGTGCGCGGGGCGTACTATAGTGGCGGCTTAGGGGAGAAAAACCGATGGCCTACCATTACGATCTGGCGCAGGCGCTCGAAGAGCTCAACGAAGAGATCATCCTGCCCAACCCGGTCTACGTCCGCGACATGATTTTCCGCGGCCAGCTCCCGCCCGAACGGGCGCTGGAGGTGGACCGCGACTTCGAAGCCTATCTGGCGCAGTTCGGCGAAGCGCAGAAAACCGCCCGGCGCATTCTCGAGCGCCTGCTCGAAACGCGCGCCCTGCGCTAGGCCGGCCGGCGGGGTCGCCATGCCAGCGGCGCGGCAGGTCCTGCTGATTGACGCCGACGACACGCTCTGGGAAACCAACCTGCGCTTCGAGCAAACCCTCGAGGCTTTCTGCGCCATCGTTTCTGAGCTGGGCCACGCGCCCGCCGCAGTGCGCGCCCGCGTGGACCGCGCCGAGCGCCTCCGCATTCGCCGGAGCGGTTACGGCGAAGCCAAGTTCCTGGCGACGCTGGAAGAAGTCTACGCCGAGCTCGCCGGAGCCAAGCCCGACCCGCGGCGCCTCGAAGAGGTTCGCGACCTGGCGCGCCATCTCGTGGCCGCGCCGCTGCGCGTCTTCGAAGGCGTGCGCGAGACCCTGGCCTATCTCGCCGCCCGGCACCGCTTGCTGCTTTTTACCAAAGGCGAGCCGCGCGAGCAGCGGCGCAAGGTGTCGGCCACCGGCCTGGGAAAATTCTTTGCGGCGCGCGAAGTGGTGCCGGAGAAAAACCGCGCCGCCTACCGCGCCCTGCTGGCCCGGCACCGCCTGCCGCCGGCGACGGTGTGGATGGTGGGCGATAGCCCGCGCTCCGACATCAACCCGGCGCTGGCCATCGGGCTCAACGCCGTCTTCATCCCTGTGGATCATAATTGGGAGTATGAGAACGAAGAAATCCGCCGCGGCCGCGGGCGGCTGCTGGTGTTAAAGCGCTTTCGCGACCTGCGCGACCACTTCTGATGACGCCGGAAAAGAAAACCGCCTCCGCCGTCGACTGGCGCGAGGAGTTCTGGGACCTCGAGAACCGGATTTATCTCGACTCCGCTAACCAGGGGCCGTTTCCGCGCCCGACCTTCCGGGCTGTGGAGCAGGCGCTGGAACTGAAGAAATACCCCGAGCGCATTACCAACGAGCTGTACTTTGAGCTGCCCGCTGCGACGCGCGCGGCGCTGGCCCGACTTATCGGCGCGCGCCCGAGCGAGATCGCCCTCACCACCGGGGCTTCCGACGGCGTCAACGCCGTCGCCCGCGGGCTCACCTGGCAGGCGGGCGATGAAATCGTGCTGCCGGCGGGCGAGTTTCCCGCCATTTATTTTCCCTGGAAGCATCTCGAGCGGCGCGGCGTGCGCGTGCGCGAGGTGGCGCCCGCCCGCGGGCGCTTTGTTACCGCGGAGGACTTACTGGCCTCCGTTACTGCCCAAACGCGGCTCATTGCTGCCAGCTACGTCGGTTACGCCGACTCGAACCGTCTCGACATCGCCCGCCTGGGTGCCGCCTGCCGGGCGCGCGGCATTTATCTCATCGTGGACGCCAGCCAGGCGGCGGGCGCGGTGGCCTTCACGGTGGGCGAGTTGCAGTGCGACTTCCTCGTTTGCTGCGGATACAAGTGGCTGCTCTCGCCCTACGGCACCGGCTTTTTCTGGATTCGCGAGGAGTTGGTCGAGAAACTCGAGGTGGGCGACATCCACTGGCTCAGCGTCGAGGGCGCAGAGAACTTCAACCGGCTGCCGCGCGAGGGCTGGCGGTTGGCGCCGGGGGCGCGCCGCTGGGATGCGACCGAGGTGTCAAACTTTATCAACCTCTCGGCGATGAAGGCTTCGGTGGAATTTCTGCTCACGGTGGGCGTGGCGGAAATCGAGCGGCACGCGCGGTCGCTGGCAGAAATGGTCGTGGCGCGCCTGCCGCACGACCGCTGCGTTTTGCGCAGCCCGGCGGACGCCGCGCAGCGCGG
>CAYTXK010000156.1:361-2200 GCA_964441645.1 uncultured Acidobacteriota bacterium | reverse complement strand
GGCCGCACGCTCGACATCAGCGACGAGGAAGCGCGCCGGGGCTCAAAGGTGTTTGAGATGCCGGCGGTGCAGGAGCGCGCCTGGGGCTACTGGGTGGCGCGCCTGCCGCACGACCGCTGCGTCTTACGCAGCCCGGCGGAAGCTGAGCGCCGGGGCACGTACGTTTGCCTGGCCGCGCGCACGCCGGCGAAAACCGCTGAGCTCTGGCAGACGCTGCGCCAGCGGAATATTTTTGTCAGCCTGCGCCAGGACGCGCTGCGCATCGCGCCCCACATTTTCAACCGCGAGTGGGAAATCGAGAAGTTGATCGAGGTGCTGACGGACTAGCGGCAGGGAACACTGGGTGAAATTCCAGAATTCCCTTTGACGTCGCGCGAGGAAAGGGTTAGAGTTACCGCCGATCGAAATCCATAGAAAACCTGAGGAGGGTGGAAATGCGTAGGATGCGATTCTGTCTGGCAGTGGTTTGTCTTCTGGCCTTGCCTGTGTTGGCAAGTGCGCAGACCAAGATCTCCGGCGAGCTGAAATGCGCCAAATCCGACCCGCAGCACATGATTGCCATCGAGCCCGGCCATTCCTTCATGATCAGTCAATTCAAGTGCACTTGGACGAAAGCTATGGACATTGGGGGAATGCAGAATAAGGAAGGTTTTGGGACGGGCTTCGATGAGGTGATGGGGATGCAGTCCCACTTCCACGGCTACTTTGTGGATACGATGGCCAACGGCGACAAGGTCAACTATCGCTACGAAGGCACCGCCACCATCCGGAATGGAATGGTGCAGAGCGCCGAAGACAAGTGGGAATCGGCCGCCGGGACGGGCAAATTCAAGGCCCTCAAGTCTCACGGGACCTGCAAGGGGAAGGGGACTCCCGACGGGGGCGTGACCTGGCAGTGCGAGGGTGAGTACCAACTCCCCAAGTAAGAAAACCGTATCCTCTGGCGCACCTCCTGCTTAAGCCTTGTCGGCGCGGCGGGCGCGCTCCATTTCCTCCCAGAAAGACGGCGGCAGCTCGAGCAGGTCGTTGAACTGCCCGGCGCCGCGCAGCCATTGCCCGCCGTCAATGGTGATGCAGTCGCCGTTGATGTACTCCGCCTGCGGGCTGATGAGGAAGGCCGCCAGGTTGGCCAGCTCCTCGTGCCGCCCGAAGCGCTGCATCGGGTGGCGCTGCCGGTGCTTTTCTTCAACTTCCTTTGAAGCGATGACGCGCGACCACGCCCCCTCGGTGGGGAAGGGGCCGGGGTCGATGGCGTTGAGGCGGATTCGGTGCCGCGCCCACTCCACCGCCAGCGAGCGCGTCATCGCCAGCACGCCCGCCTTGGCGCAGGCCGAGGGCAGCACAAACCCCGAGCCGCTCCAGACGTAGGTGGCGACGATGTTCAGCACCGTTCCCGGCTGGCCGTCTTGAATCCAGCGCCGCCCGAGCGCCAGCGTGCAATGGAAGCTGCCGTGCAACACGATACCCACTACGGACGCGAAGGCGTTCGGCGAGAGGCGCTCGCTGGGGCAGAGGAAGTTGCCGGCCGCGTTGTTCACCAGCACGTCCACGCGGCCGAAAGTCTCGTAGGCCGCCGCCACGATTTTTTCCACCGCCGCGAAGTCCCGCACGTCGCCCGTAGCCCGGGCTGCCTCTCCGCCCCTGGCTCGGATTTCTTCGGCTGTCTCCCGCAGCGGCCCTTCGCGCCGCGCGGCGAGAAAAATCTTCGCGCCCAGTCCCGCGAAGCGCAGCGCCATCGAGCGGCCCAGGCCGGTGCCGCCGCCGGTAATCAGAACAGTGCGGCCCGCCAGTAAGTCAGGTTGAAACATTGTCGGCTCCTTGGAAACGGAGGTAGGGAGG
>CAYTXK010000156.1:0-351 GCA_964441645.1 uncultured Acidobacteriota bacterium | reverse complement strand
CTGCACGCGCCGGCGTCAAAAGGCAACGATTCGGCGAAGTCAGCCGTGTTGCCTACACAAATCGCCAGGGGTAGAATTCCCGGCCAATGGTCACATCTCTCACGCGGTGTTCCAAGTGCGGTGGGTCCGTGCCGGAGGCGGCGCGGTTCTGCCCGGGGTGCGGCGAGGCGGTGAGTTCCGAGTCGCAGCTACCCACGCTCGATGAAGTCCCCCGCACCCCCTCGCCGGCCGTCCGGCCGCCTTCTTCGTTCACCGCCGGCGGCTACGCCCCGGGCGCGGTGCTGGCGGACCGCTACCGGATCATCGCCCTGCTGGGCAGCGGCGGGATGGGCGAAGTGTACCGCGCCGACG
>CAYTXK010000155.1:2837-5645 GCA_964441645.1 uncultured Acidobacteriota bacterium | reverse complement strand
GTGCGCGGCTGGCCGAGCCCCGACGCTTCGGGGCGCAGCGCGCCGCTGAAACGAATCAGCCGCACTGTCGCCGCCTCCGCCCCGAAGCTTCGGGGCCCGGGCTCCGCCTTGCTCGGCGCTTCCGGTTCAGCCCTCACCGGGCCGCGAACCGTGTCGGTCGGCCTCTCCTTCGACACCGGCGGCTGAGCGCTGAGGCTCACCGCCGCCAGCACGAGCAGCAGAAAAACAGGAAGGGTCTTCATCAGGGCACCCCTACACAGCGGAATGGGATTACTTCCCCGCGAGGGTAGCAACGCGGGAGAGGGGTGTCAACCAGAAGCCTGCTCATTGCTTTTCTCCCTTGCCTCTTGCTTCTCGGCGGGTCGGGCCTTTAGGCCCGACAATCAAATCGGCGCGCAGCGCCTTCCTTACTGCCGTAGGCCGTTGCGGAGCCCGACGCGGCGGAGCAACATCCCCTCGCCTCCTGCCTCCTTGCTCTCTCTGCGCCTCTGCGGTGAGTGGCTTGTCTCGCCTTGCTTCCTTGCCTCTTTGCCTGTGATACATTTCCTCTATGCCCGAGGCCGACTCTCGCTTCCTGCGCGCCTGCCGGCAGCAGCCTGTAGACGCCACCCCGGTCTGGTTTATGCGACAGGCGGGGCGCTATCTGCCCGAATACCGCGCCCTGCGCAGCCACCACGGCATTCTCGACATCTGCAAGCGGCCGGACCTGGCGGCAGAAGTCACCGTCACGGCGGTCGAGAAGTTAGGCGTAGACACGGCCATCATCTTTTCCGACCTGTTGCTGCCGGTCGAGGCGATGGGAATGAAGCTCCGCTTCGCCGCCGGCGAAGGCCCGCTGCTCGAAAACCCTCTCCGCGACGCCGCCGCCATCCGGGGCCTCCAAACCGACAGGGTAGGGGAGCTGGCTTTTGTCGGCGAGGCCATCGGCCGCGTGAAGCAGCACTTTGCCGGGCGCGTCCCGGTGATTGGTTTCGCCGGCGCGCCCTTCACCCTCTCCAGCTATATGATCGAAGGCGGCGCCTCGCGCGACTACGCGCACACCAAGTCGCTGATGTACCGCGCGCCCGAGGTATGGGCTGAGTTGATGGAAAAGCTCTGCGCTGTGCTCGAGCCTTACCTGCTCCAGCAGGTCGCCGCCGGCGCCGACGCCATCATGCTCTTTGACAGTTGGGTGGGTTGCCTCGCGCTCGAGGACTACGTCCGCTACGCCCAACCTTACGTGCAGCGACTCGTGCAGGCCGTCCGCCGCCAGGGCGTCCCTGTCATCCATTTCGGCACCGGAACCGCGCACCTCCTCCGCGCCATGGACGAAGCTGGCGCCGACGTCCTGGGCGTGGACTGGCGCCTCCCTCTGCGCCGCGCCTGGGAAGAGGTCGGCTTCCGCCCCGCTATCCAAGGGAATCTCGACCCGACGGCCCTCTTGGCGCCTCTGCCCGAGCTGCGCCGTCGCGTGGAGGAAGTGCTGGCGCAGGCCGCCGTACGCCCGGGCCACATCTTCAACCTCGGCCACGGCGTGTTGCCGGGGACGCCGGTGCATCCTGCCCGAAACGCCGGTCGAAAATGTGCGCGCCGTGGTCGAAATCGTCCATGAAATGACCGCCGCCCAGCGCCTAACCCCTGTGCCGCGAGGTACTTAGCGTGCTCGAAGCCTCGCGCAACCACGCCCCTTGGGGCGTCCTGCTCCTCGCTCATGGCGCCCCCGACAAGCTCGAAGACATCCCAGAATTCCTCCGAAATGTGCGCCAGGGCCGCCCAATCTCGCCCGAATCCGTCGACAACATCCGCCGCCGCTACTCCCTCCTCGGCCCCTCCCCGCTGTTGAGGCATGCGCGGAGGCAGGCGGAGGCGTTGGCGGGGCGGCTCGGGTGCCGGGTTTTTGTGGGGATGCGCAACTGGCATCCGTTTATCGCGGACACGGTGAAAGAAATTGCGGCGTGCGCACTCGAGCGATTGGTGGTCATTTGTCTCGCGCCGCAGAACTCCTCAACCAGTGTCGGTTTGTATCGCGCGCACTTGGCTAAGGCGTTAGAGCAAGTCGCCGCACCGCCTGCGATCCACTTTGTCGAAAGCTGGCACGACCACCCATTCCTCATTCGCGCCTTTGCCGAGAAACTGCGCGCCGCCTTGGAGAAAGCGCAGCGAGCCGCAGCAGTAGACGTCCCGGTGATTTTCACGGCGCACAGCGTGCCGGAGCGCACGATCGCCGCGGGCGATCCCTACGACCGACAGGTGCGAGAAACGGCAGCGGGTGTGGCTGCGGAAGCTGGCTGCCGGTTCTGGCAGGTCGCTTACCAGAGTCAAGGGATGACGCCGGAGCCGTGGCTTGGTCCCACGGTCGAATCGGTAATCGAAGAACTTGCAGATGCCGACCACCGCTATGTCGTCGTGGCTCCCATCGGCTTTGTCTCGGACCACGTGGAAATCCTCTACGACGTGGATATTGTTTTTCGCGACTACGCGCGCGAGAAAGGGATGACGCTCGAACGAACGGAATCGTTGAACGACAGCCCGCTGCTCATCGAAGCGCTGGCCGCATTGGTGGAAGAGCACTTGCGCGCGCCGACTGCTGCGCTTCGTCGCTGACCGGCCTCTGTGACACGCAAGCGCATTGCCATCATCGGGGGCGGCATTTCCGGCCTCTCGGCCGCCTTCACGCTGGCGCAGGCGCGCCGGGCCGGTGCGCCGCTGGAAGAATATGTCTTCGAGGGCAGCGCGCGCCTCGGTGGGCTGCTGCGGACGGAGCAGGTCGAAGGCTTTCTCGTCGAAGCGGGGGCCGATTCTTTTCTGACCGAGAAAAAAGAAGCCCTC
>CAYTXK010000155.1:1474-2796 GCA_964441645.1 uncultured Acidobacteriota bacterium | reverse complement strand
GATTCTGCACCGCGGGCGGCTGGCACCTCTTCCTGACGGGTTCGAATTCATTTTGCCCACGCGCCTGGCTCCGTTGCTGCGGACCTCGCTGCTCTCCTGGCGCGACAAGCTGGCGCTTGTTTCCTGGTTGTTTAAGCGGGTGGAGTATCTGGGCCCGGACGAGCCAGTGGCCAACTTTGTGCTTCGGTTTTTTCCCCGCGGGCTGTTGGACAATATTGTCGAACCCATGCTCGGAGCCATCTACGGTAGTGAGCCAGAACGGCTGAGCGTCCTGGCTCTCCCGCCGAAGGCCGCGCGGCAGGGGCCGCGAGCCGACGACGCTCCCCCCGCGCCGCTCTTCACCACCCTGCGCGGTGGGCTGGAAACGCTGGTGGCGGCGCTGCGCTTGCATCTCGAGGAAGCACGCCTGCTGTGCGAGCGTCGAATTGTCGCTCTCCAGCGAGGAGCGGCCGGTTTCGAGTTGCGGCTGGAGGCGGGCGAGTCTTTTTCCGCCGATGCTGTCATCGTGGCCGTGCCGGCGCGCGAAGCGGCCGGCCTGCTGCGGGAGCTCGATGCCTCGGCCGCGACCACACTCCGAGACATCCCCTACACCTCGTCTCTCATCGTGGCTCTGGGATATGAAGAGCAACATGTCCCCAGCCTCCCCTCCGGCTTCGGCTTCGTGGTTCCACGGCGGGAAGGGAAGCGCCTGCGGGCGTGCACGTTCGTGGGTCAGAAATTTCGCGGGCGCGTGCCCCCGGGTCGCGTCCTGCTTCGGGCTTTTCTCGGAGGAAGCCGCGATGAAGCGGCGCTAGAACTCTCCGACAACGAAGCCGTCCGTATTGTTCATCAAGAATTAGGCGTGATTCTGGGCGTGGGCGGCCAACCCATCCTGGCGCACGTCTACCGCTGGCCGAAAGCTATGCCGCAGTACACGGTCGGGCACCGGAAGCGCCTCGAAGCCTTGCGCGCGCGCCTGGCCCACCAGCCGGGCCTTTTTCTGTGCGGGAATGCCTACGAGGGAATCGGCATCCCTGACTGCATCCGCTCCGGGAAGCTCGCGGCGGAAGAGTGCCTTCGTTTTCTGCGGCCGAAGTGAAAAGAGGCTGGTTTGACTTTAGACGGGCGCGATGCCAGAATCGCAGAGATGGGAAGCCCGGCCACACCGCAGACGCAGAAGACCTACACCCCGGAAGAGGTTATCAAAGACGAGCCGCGCTCCGAGGGGATGTCCACCCCGCGCAAGAAAGTCCCTAAGATTCTGGCCATCATCAACGAATGCTGCACGGGCTGCGCCGGCTCGCCCGCCTGTGTGGACTACTGCCCGGTGGAAGATTGCATGT
>CAYTXK010000155.1:400-1464 GCA_964441645.1 uncultured Acidobacteriota bacterium | reverse complement strand
TCCGCGTGGACCCGCTGCTCTGCATCGGCTGCAAGCTGTGCACCAGCAAAGGCCCGGAAGGCGCCTTCCTCGAAGGCTGCCCCTGGGACGCCATTGACATGGTGCCCACGGAAGAGTGGGAAGCCGTGCACGGTAAGATGGCGTACTAATCGGGCCTCGACCCTTCCTGAGCGGGTTTCATCTCTCCTTTGCGGCGGCGAATGGCGTCGGCGGTCAACTGCGCTTGTTGCCGGATTCGCTCCGGCAAGTCCGGGAGACCGCGGGCGAAGACTTCGACGGCGGAGAGGTCCTCGGCCTCACCCACAAGATAGAAAGCTCGCAACGCTTCCCACAACTGGTCTTCGGAAGGAGAAAGCAGCAGGATCAGCTGGCCCGCCTTGACCCGCGCGCCGTTCGAGGTCAGCCACTCGCGGATCTCGCCGGGGAGCGGGGAGCGGATTTCGATGGCTGACTCGGCGCCGGATTCGATTCGGCCGACGAGCGTGCCGGGATTCACGGCGTCGCGCGACTGCAAGCGAGGACTAAGCACTCCGTCCGCCGGCGCACGGAGAGAGTAGGGAAGAAGCATCTGGCGCAACTCCGGGCGGCCGCTCGAATCGCCAAAACGCACCAGACCCAGAGCAGCGTTCCGCCTCACCAGCGGTTCCGTGTCCTGCAGCAGGCCGAGCAGGGCAGCGTGAAATTCCTGCGACTGGTTGTCCTGCCCCATCACCCAGGCGGCGGTGGAGCGAATCTCAAGCTGTGGATGCGAGGCCAGCCGCACAACCTCCGGGTACCAGCGCTTGACTCCAGGGTCGCGCGCGACGATGCGCTCGCCAATCTGCACCAGGGCGTGCTGAACCCGGCGGGGATGCCCCGAGTCGGACAAATACTGGCCGGTTTCCTTGTCGCTCAACCTCCGGCCGAACCAGGTACCGCGCCAGAAGAAAAACGGCACCAAAACCATCGCCACCAGCAAAAGCATCATCCAGAAAGGCGGGCGGCGACGCCGCGGGGAAGGGGCAGGCGGTTCGGGGAGAGTAGTGGGCGCCTGGCTCATGGAGTCTTTTACGGCGAGGCGGCCG
>CAYTXK010000155.1:0-390 GCA_964441645.1 uncultured Acidobacteriota bacterium | reverse complement strand
CTCTTATAGAGAAACCAGTAAACCACCACACCGGTGACGGAAACATACAGCCAGAGCGGAAGCGTCCAGCGGGCGATGCGGCGATGGCGGGCGAACTGCTCGGTCCAGGCGCGGTAGAGCGTGGTGAGCACCAGAGGCACGATGGCGACGGCGAGAATGGTGTGCGAAACGAGAATCGTCAGGTAGAGAGCCCGCGGCCACCCGGGGGCGGCGAAGCGCGTGGCGCCGTGATGGTAGTGATAGTAGAGATAGGAAACTAGAAAGGCGCTCGAAACCAAAAAGGCCGAGACCATGCAGGTCTTGTGCGCGGTCACCTGCTTGCGGCGGATGAAGAAATACCCCGTCAGCAGCAGGAGAGCGCTCGTGGCGTTGAGAGTAGCGTTGAGCGCA
>CAYTXK010000154.1:2170-5685 GCA_964441645.1 uncultured Acidobacteriota bacterium | reverse complement strand
TGGGCGCGTTGCACGAGGGACACCTGTCGCTGGTGCGCGCCGCCCGGCAGCGCGCTGATGTCGTAGTGGTTTCAATTTTCGTCAACCCCGCGCAGTTCGGTCCCGGCGAAGACTACCGTCGCTACCCGCGCCCGCTCGAAGCCGATAGCGCCTTGCTCGTGCGCGAGGGCGTGGACATTCTCTTCGCCCCCCCGGCGAAGGAGATTTATCCCGAGGGCTTCCAGACCTACGTCACGGTCGAGCGCGTCAGCCAGCCGCTCTGCGGGCCCTTCCGCCCCGGGCATTTCCGCGGCGTGGCTACGGTAGTGCTGAAGCTGTTTAACATCGTCCAGCCGCAGGCGGCTTTTTTCGGGCGCAAGGACGCGCAGCAGTGCGTGGTCATCGAGCGCCTGGTGCGCGATCTGAACCTGTCCATTGAAATTGCCGTCTGCCCTATCGTGCGCGAGCCGGATGGGCTGGCGATGAGTTCCCGCAACGCCTACCTTAGCGGGGAGGATCGCCAGGCGGCGCTGGTGCTTTCCCGCAGCCTGTCGCGCGCTCGCGAAAGGCTGCTGGCGGGCGAGCGCCGCGCGGCCGAGATTGTTACAGCCATGCGGGCTCTCGTCGCGGCGGAGCCGCGCGCCCGCGCTGACTACATTGAAATCGTCAACGCGGAAACGCTCGAGCCGCTGGAGCGCATCGCCGGCCGCGCCCTCATCGCTCTCGCCGCTTGGATTGGCCCCGCTCGTTTGATTGACAACCTACTGGTCGAAGAAGCGGACGGCCAACCCACCATCCACCTCTAGCGCAGCTACGGACGAGTGGAGGCGAGAAAAGCCGCCAGGCGGCGGAGCAGAAAGTACTCATTCAGAGGCCGATCATCTTCCAGCGCCGGGGCGCCCGGCGCCAGAGCAATCACCGAGTCAAGCGAAATCTCTCGCCCCAGTACGGCCTCGAGTTGCTGTTCCGCCGTCGGAAAAGGCCCCCACTCGGTCAGGTCGGCCCGCGCCGCGGGCGGAAAGCGGGCCGCCAGGTCAGCAGCGGATGCGCCCGGGATGGGTTGCAGGCTGGCCAGAAAGTGGTATCCCCAACCCAGAAACGACGGGAAGACCCGCACATAAGGAAAAGATTCTTTCAAAGCACGGGCCACCGAAGCGCGGGTTTCCGGGTCTCCTCCCGGAAGCCACTGCTGCAAGATTCCGCCCGGGGTCAACCGTTTCTTAACGATGGCGTAGAACTCGCGCGAATAAAGCAGGCTTGAGCCGGCCGCGCGCACCGGCGGCGGCGGGTCCACAATAATGACGTCGTAGTGCTCCGCGGAGCGTTCGAGAAATCGCCGCCCGTCATCAATCACCATCCGCGCCAGCGGAGATTGGAGGAGCGCCGGACCATCGGCGTGATAGTAGCTGAAGACCGCCGGAACGCTGGGCACCAGCTCCACCGCGGTGGTGGGAATCCCCCAGGAGAGCATGGAGCGGAAGCTCGTGCCCATCCCGAACGCAATCACCAAGCCGCTGCGGGGCGGCGTGGCGAGGAACGCCAGCGGCAGGTGCGCCATCATCTTGGTGATGGGGGTGAGAGAGGTCATGCCGATGCCATTTACCAGCAGGCGCCTCTCCCAACCTTCTCCGATGGCGATGACGGTGGCGGTGTGGTCGCGGCGCACCAGCCGGTGCGGGAAGCGTTCTTCAAAGGGTTGAGCTCCCCAGGTCAGCAGCAAGGAAAGTAGAACCACCACAGCGAACAGAGCCTTGGCGCTGCCCAGGATGGGCACTCGCGCCGCGGCGGAGTTTTGCCCCCACGCGACCACTCCGCCGATGACGAGCAGCGGCAGGGTCAAACTCACCAGGCTTCCGAGTTCTCCCATCCACGGCAGCAGCAAGAACCCCGCCACCAGCGGCCCCAGAATGCAGCCCAGAATGTTCACCGCATAGGCTTTGCCGGCGCGGTCAGGCTCGCCCCCCGAGTAGCGATCCACCAGCATCGGGGTAAGGAAGCCGATGGCGGCGCTGAAGGGGAACACACTCACCGCCACGCGCAGCGCGCCTCCTCCCAATCCTTTCAGTTGGGGCAGGCGCGGGTCGGCGCCGATTAGAGGCAATAACGCCAACAAACCCGTTACAACCCATACCCATTTTCCCTGCGGAAACGCGCCGCGGCAGACCAGGGAGCGGTAGCGTTGCGAGCCCAGGAAGGTGGCCATCAGGTAGAGCGCCAGAATGGTGGCGAAGGCGTACACCAGGTTGCCCAGGTAAGGGGTGAACAGGCGGATCCAGACGATTTCCATCCCCAGGCTGATGAGACCGGTGAGAAAAAGCAGCCACAGCAGGGTTGTCGCGCGGGGTTGAGCGGCCACCAGTTTCGCAGGCGGCGGAGCCGAACGCTCGGTTATCACAGGTTGTGAAGGAGAGAGAGTAAAGCTAAGCGCGAAGGCGCAGGCCGCGAGAAGGGCGTTGAAGCTGGCCGCGACGTAGAGCGTTTTTCGGAACCCCAGCAGCTCGATGAGAACAAACGCCGGAATGAGCGTGCCCAGCACCGCCCCCAGCACATTGGCCAGGTAGAGATAGCTGAATGATTGCTCGGACTGCCTCGGAAAACTTTTCTGAATCGCCGCCATAGCCAGCGGAAAGGTGGCGCCCATGCAGGCGCACCAGGGAAGCAGCGTCAGACAAATCCAGAGCGCAGCCCCGGCATAATGCCCCACCGAGCCCAGGTCGGTGGCCGCCGCGATTTTCTGCAAGAGGTGGTGTCCAACGACTAACTCCGGGCGAACCGCGACGCCTGCGACCCCGATGAGCAACTCCGCCAGCGCATACAGGCGCAGCGGGGTGGCGGCTGTCCCGCGCTCTCCCGAAGCATCGGGACGGCGGAGCAGGCGGCCGGCGCCCGCGCAGCCGAGTCCTAGACCGGCCATGTAGGTGGAAAGGACAATCGAGACCAGCGGCGTGGTAACGCCGAAGTCCGCCATCGCCAGCCGCAGCCACACAATCTCGTAAACGAGACTGCAGAAGCCGGAGACCAAGAAGAACAGAAAATACCAGCGCACCCCGTACTCCCGGGCGCTCAGAGCCGCGCCCGCTCAGGACGCGCAATTCTGCCACAGGTAGTCCGGGGAAAGGGCAGGGGGAAGCAAGATTAGTCGAGAAATTCGAGGTGCAGCACAGGATGGAGCTCAATGCCGTTCGGGGCCACACCGGTCTGCCCGTGAAGAAAGTCGAAGAAGCCCACGCCCGTCACTACTACGCGCCGGGAAACGCGTTTGAAACGCGCCGATGGTTCTCCCAGGGTGCTGACCACGGTCGCCCGGGCTTGGTCGAACTCCGCCACGTGGCTCGAGGCGCAGGCTCCGCTGCATAGAGAGGACGGAATTTCAATAATCATGGTCTGGGAGGGATCCGTCAGGTCGGCGATCACGAGGTGGATGTCGCGATCGTCTTCCTCTTTGAGACCCACCAAGACGGCGGGCACTCGAAAGACCTGGGTTTCGAGCGGGGCCACGCGGCGAGCAAACTCAGGGAAATCGGCACCGCCTCGAA
>CAYTXK010000154.1:0-2160 GCA_964441645.1 uncultured Acidobacteriota bacterium | reverse complement strand
CCACGCGGCTGCGGGAGGGCAGTTGGCCGGGAGGCGCTTGCGACACCAGCCAGGCGACCGTTGTTTCTTGGGGGGAGAAGTTAACCGCGCTGCTGTCCGCGTCGCTGAGCGTCTTGACCTCCCAGCGCTCCGTCCCGCAGTGCTGGCCGCAGACAATGCCGGGGCCGGGGCGGGGAACCGCTAAGCGGCCTGCGTAATAAAGGCCGACCACGACTGCCGTGGCCAGAAGCAGAGCCGCTAAGCGCCGGCGTCTGAGTTTCATGGATAAACAGTTTCTATCCTACCTGCAAGAGTTGCCCTAGGTGGGTTGAAGATTGGCTGGGGCGGCAGGAGGAGTTTATCCCGAGTCCCGAACCTTCGGGACGAGAGAAACCTGCACCTTTGCCAGCGAAGCTGGCAAGACGACTCGAACCCAAAGCACGCCGAGCCGACAGAGGACAGGGGAGTGGCTGGGGCGGCAGGATTCGAACCTGCACCTTTCGGATTAACAGTCCGACGTGCTACCAGACGCACTCCGCCCCAAGTTTTTGCACTACACCAGCTTAGCAGAAGGGAGCACTTCGGCGCGAGGGGCCGGTGCCCCTTCTGGTGCCCCTTCATCTTTCGAGTTTGCTCGGTTTTGCTCCAGCCGGCGCGTGGCTTCGGCCAAGTCTGCCGGGCTCACGATGGCATAGCGGCGATAGACGGCTTCCGTCTTGTGGCCGGTGATCTTCATGGCGATGGAGCGGGGCACGCCGGCACGCTCCAGGTTGCGGACGGCGGAGCGGCGGAGATCGTGAAAGATTAGACCCTGGTAGGCGTAGCTTGTTCTCCGCTTCGCTTTCGAGCAGGCGGGGCATGGCCGGCCTGGAGTCTTGCAGGTTCGGCAGATGAACCGCCCGAGGCCGGCCCCGACGCAGATGTCGGCCCACGTCTTGCTGAAATCCCGAACCCGGCCGCCATCCTCGCGGGTGAAAATGTAGTCCTCCGGCGCCTTGCCTTCTACGCAGGCGCGGACAAGCTCATAGCACTCTGAGGTCAGCTTGACGCTGCGCCCTTCGTCGTTTTTCGTAGTGCCGGGCTCCAGGCGGATGGTGCGGTCCAACAAGTTGACCTGCTTGACGCGCATCCCCAAGAGCTCGCCGCGGCGCCAGCCGTAGGTGAACCCGAGTGCGAGCAGGGTCCGCATCCTCACAGAAGGGCAGAGGCAGGCAAGTTGGGAGTATTGGGCGTCATCAACGAAACCCTGGCGCGCGTTGCGCTCGCGGCGGGCGGGCACCAGGCGGGCGGGGTTGACACTTACTTTTCCGTGGCGGATGCCGAGCCGATAGACAAGGGACACCATCGCCCGGTAGCGGTTGAAGGTAGCATCCGACCATTCCGGCCGGGAAAGCCGCTGCTCAATATCTTTCGGGGTGAGGGCGTCCGCAGGAACGTCTTTCCACCATTCGAGCAGCCGCGCCATCCGTCCCTTGTCCGTGCGGGATGTGCGCTGCTGGCTGCGATAATCAAGGGCATCGTGGCCCAGCTCGCCGAAGGTGACGCGGCGACGGTTGAGCTCGGGCATCTTCCGGCCTTCGAGCGCCTGCTGCTTTCGCTTGCGGTAGAGCGTGATGGCCGCACTCTTCGTGCCCGCTTTCTCGCGATGACGGCGGCCTTCCGCATCGTGCCAGCGGATCCACCACACGCCCGAACCGGGCACCTTCTCGAAAAGTCCCCGCTGCTTTGTCATCATCGTGCCTCCTTCCGTTTCTTGTGTGGTCTAGACTTCCTGCGGAACTTCGTGACAAAGAATCTCGAGGCGCAGCGACTGCGCCTGACTCCAAGTGGCGGCGGACAGAACTTCTGGCGCTTGTCGGCGGCGAGAAAACAATGCCGACACGCCTTGCACCGCCGGATCCCGCCGTGATCGAGCCTGTCGGCGAGCTGCCAATAGACCGCCTCGATCATGGCGCGAAAGTGGAAGAGAGACCGGCAGCGACCTTTGTGGTACGTGACCTTCCTGCAAATACCCTCGATGTTCGGGTTGACTCGGCTCAGCAAAAAGCTGTGGGCCGCATGCAGGGGGTCGCGCTGAGTTGCAAGCCAAATTGACTTGGGAAACGGTCCGCCCCGGGCAATGTACTCACAGCGACCGAAGGGTCCCTGGGGTAGGCTCTCTAGAAACTGACGCATTCGGTC
>CAYTXK010000153.1:0-5737 GCA_964441645.1 uncultured Acidobacteriota bacterium | reverse complement strand
TGGTGAGCGGCGATAGCAATGGCACGTTCGACATTTTCCTGCGCGACACCTGCCTGGGCGCGACCGGCTGCACGGCCTCCACGATTCGCGTTTCCGTGGCCAACGATGGCAGTCAGGGGGTCGGGGCAAGCGGGTTCGCTGCGCTCAGCGACACCGGCCGCTTCGTCGTCTTTACATCAGACGCTTCGAACCTGGTGACGGGCGACAGCAATGGCGTGGCCGACATTTTCCTGCGCGACACCTGCCTGGGCGCCGCCGGCTGCACGGCCTCCACGGCGCGAGTGTCGGTCTCAACCAGCGGCACCCAGGCCAGCAGCGCCAGCGGGTTTGCGGCGGTGAGCCCCAACGGGCGCTTCGTGGCCTTCGAATCCGCGGCCAGCGAGTTGGTCAGCGGAGACACGAACAGCCTGAGCGACATCTTCGTCCGCGACACCTGTGCAGGAGTGACTAGCTGTACGCCAGCCACAATACGCGTGTCGGTGGCCAGCGACGGCACCCAAGGAAATGGGGGTAGCATTGAGGCCGACATTGGCGACGGAGGCTTCGTGAGTTTTGAATCCACCGCCAGCAATTTGGTCAGCAACGACACCAATGGGGTAAAGGACGTCTTCCGTGCGGCTGTCGATTTCTAACCCGGAGCGCGCTCGGAGGAACGGGCTGCCCCGCCGGTTGGCCGTCCTGGTGTGGGTGGCCCTAGCGCCACTGGGCGCCACGGCCGCCCCCGTACGGGCTGATATCCTCTACCAGCTTCCGCGCGAAAGCGGCGAAGTGGGTTTCCTGGATTTGCAGGCCTTGCGGGCCTCGCCACACTATGCTCTCCTCAAGCAACGCCTCCTGCCCACACGCTTCGCTCAGTTTGAGCGCTTCGTCGTCTCCTTGGGCGTGAATACGGACACAGACCTGGAGTGGCTGGCCTGGGCGCTGCTGCCACCGAGTCCGCAGAACCCGAGCGAGCTCTTCGTGGGTCTGGCGCAAGGGCAGTTCGCACCCGAGAAAGCCGAAAAATTCTTCGCCCAGCAGAAACTGCGCACGGATGACTACAACGGGCAAACCCTCTATCCCTTCGGGAGCGGGCAGGCTCTCTACTTTACTTTTCTCGATCCCTCCACGGCGGCCTTCGGAACGCGGCGCAGTCTGGAGGTCTTGCTCGATACCCGGCTGGGACTGCGCGACAACCTGTTGCGCAACGACGCCCTGCTGGCCCAGGTGCAGGAAGTGAACGGGCTGTCGCCGGTGTGGGTGGCGCTCGACGAGTACTACACCCGCATGGCGGTGCACCAACTGACGCCCGAGGTGGCGCGCTTCCGCGAGTTTGGCGTGGTGTCGGAGCGCTTCCGGGCGTCTTTAATTCAAATAACTGTCGGGCGGGAAGTGAGCCTGAGCTTCCAGGCCTGGTGCAACCAGCCCGCCGACGCGCAGACTTTCTCCCTGCTGCTACAGGCGGGCCTGGCAGCGCAGAGCTGGCAAGTGCAAAGCAGCAATCCTGCCCTCAGCACCGTCCTCAATCGAGCGGAAGTGCGCTCCAGTGGCGACCGCCTCGAGGTGCGCCTCTGGATGGAAGAAGAGACCTTTCAAGCCTTCCTGAAGGAGCGCCAGCCACACTAGCCTGGATGCACCCCGGCCGCGCGCGGCCTGCCGGCTCTGTCATTTCGATCCCTAACCTGCCAGGGTTTCTGGCTGCAGCGCCCTTTCAGGACAGAAGGCGCCTTCGGCGCCCGGCAGACAAGAATGTCTGCCCTACTCAACCCCTCACCTTTCTAGGCGTGGCGTTATTTTTGTTTTTCCGGCTCTCCGGGACGGCGGTCGGGCGGATTCTTGACGCGGATGAGGGTGTAGGGCCGCTGCTTCACGGTGTCGGTCAGCTCGCGAATGTTCTCGGAAGAGACGCGGATATTTTCCAGGGTGACGTCCAGGTTTTCGCGATTGGCGACCATCAGCCGCCGCACTTCGTCCATGGTCTGCTCGGCGCGTCCCAGGCTTTCGCGAAGCTTGCGCAGAGTTAGTTCGACCTCGGCATCGTCGTGGCCGGTGAGCTTCCCCCAGTTTTGCAGCAACTGGTCGAGATGGGCTCGCGTGTCCTTGATGTCGTCCATGAATTTGTCAATCTTGCCGCTGCTGCTTTCGAAATTCTTGAGGGTGGTCTGGAGCCGCGGGCGGGAGTCGGTGAGGATTTGGTCCATTCGTTCCAGGACGGCGCGCACACGCTGGCGGTTCTCTTCGTTAGTCAGGGCGTTGATATTGTCGAGGGCGCGATTGACCCGCGGGCGGGCATCGGCCAGCAAGCCTTTGGCTTCGTCGGTCGCCCCGCCGAAGCGGTTCACCAGCTCCGCCCATTGCACCGACTCCTCCACGGGGATTTCGCTGCCTGCGGGCAGCTTGGCCGCCTGGGGAGTGCCGGGGTAAATCTCTACGTAATACTCGCCCAGCAAGCCCAGGGAACTGATGCGCGCCCGGCTGTCCGTGTGCACGGGCGTACTCGGCTCCACGCTCATCGCCAACACCACCCGGGTGGAGTCGGCAGGATCGATCGAGGCGCTGTCCACCCGGCCGACCTTGAGGCCAGCGTAGCGCACCGGCGAGCCGGCTTCCACGCCGCCGGCAAACTGGGTTCGAATGACGTATTTGTTCATAGGCCGCTGGAACAAATTCGAGCCGGCCACAAACACAAAGGCCAGGGCCAGCAGTGCCAGAGCGGCCAGGACAAACAATCCCACTTTGATCTCGTCGCCTCGCTGCATGGCAGTGCCCTCCCGGGTCGCCCCTCAGAAGGAGGTGAGCGACCGCAAGTACGCTTCGGTATCGCGCTCCGGCTGTTCCGGCTCGCGCTTCAGAAATTGTTGTACGCGGGGATGCTGGCTCTGCTGGATTTCCGCCGGCGTCCCCAAGGCCACGATTTCGCCGGCAAACATCACCGCAATGCGATCCGCAATCAGGAAGGCGCTGGCCAGCTCGTGGGTGACGACGACGATGGTCATCGGAAAAGCCTGCTTGAGCTTGAGAATCAGCTCGTCAATGCCGGCGGCGGTGATGGGGTCGAGGCCCGCCGAAGGCTCGTCAAAGAGGAGGATATCCGGGTCGAGCGCCAGGGCGCGGGCCAGACCGGCGCGCTTGCGCATGCCGCCGCTCAACTGCGCCGGCATCAGCTCCTCGAAGCCGCTCAGGCCGACCAGGCCCAGCTTCATCCGCACCAGCACTTGAATGGTGTCGGCGTCGAGCCTGGTGAGCTCGCGCAAGGGAACAGCCACGTTGGCGGCCAGAGTCATAGAGCCAAACAAGGCACCGCTTTGAAACAGCACTCCCATCCGCCGCCGCAACCCGTTGAGCTCCTCTTCGGGGCAATGGCAAACGTCCAGACCCTTGATGAAGATGTGCCCTGCGGTGGGCTTCTCCAGAGCCAGGATGTGGCGCAGCAGGGTGCTCTTGCCGGTGCCGCTCGAACCCAGGAGCACGATGGTTTCCTGGGGATAGACAGAGAGACTGACGTTGTTCAAAATCCGCCGAGTCCCGTAATGGGTGGTGAGACTCTCGACGCGGATCATCGCCTCAGCTTCGGCCACGGCTCACCAGATATAATAAAAGAGTCCGCTGAAAAACATGTCGGCCGCAATAATGGCGGTGATGGAAATCACCACCGAGCTGGTGGTGGCCAGCCCCACGCCTTCGGCGCCGCCCTGCACGGAAAAACCTTCGTGACAGCCAACTTCGGTGATGATGACACCGAAGACCACGCTCTTGATGAGGCCGGACAGGATATCTTTCATCAACAAGGCATCCAGGGCGCGCGACCAGTAGTAGTGGTAGGACATCCCCAACTCAACCGTGGTAAAGATAGAGCCGCCCACAATGCCCATGAAATCGGCCACCAGCGTCAGACAGGGCATCATGAGAATTAGCGCCAAGTACTTGGGGACGACGAGGAACTTGACGCGATTGAGCCCGATGGTCTCCAGGGCGTCGAGCTCTTCGTTCACTTTCATGGTGCCGAGCTCAGCGGCGAAGGAGGACGCCGAGCGGCCGGCCACAATGACCGCTGTCATCAAGGGACCCAGTTGCCGGGTCATGGCCACCGCCACCAGGTTGACGACAAACACCGTGCCGCCGTACTTGCGCAACTCATAAGCGCTCTGGAAGGCGAGGATGAGGCCGACGAAGAGTGCAATGAGCGAAACGATGGGAACGGCGCTGACTCCGGTCAACACCATCTGGTGGATGGCGGCGCGGCCGCGCAGGCCGCGGCCCCGCGCCGGGGCCACCACGGTCCAATAGGCGGCGTCCTTGCCCAACTGCGCGGTTCCCCCCAGGTAGCGCACCACCGCCAGGGTCGTTCGCCCGACCAATCCGATGAAGTTTCCCATGGCAGGTTCTGCTCAGGCCGAGGGAGCAAGCTCGCGGACCGCGTCGTCTTCGCTGTCGAAAATCCGAAAGACTTTGTCGAGCCGCACCAATTCCAGCACGGCGCGCGTATGTTTGGTGAGGCCGAAGAGGCCAAAACTCACATTGCGGCTCCGGGCTTCCTTCAAGCCTTCGACCAGCATAGCAATCCCGGAGCTGTCCACATAGGCGACCGCCGCCAGGTTTACGAGCACCGCGCCTTGCTGCTTCAAGGCTCCCAGGACTTGGGGGCGCAACCCCGGCGTGCTCTCGAAAGTAATCTCGCCCTCAATGTCCAGAATCGTCGCCGAGCCGTGCTGGCGGACGCTGACTTTCATGGGCGCCTGCTCCCGCGGGAACGGTACTTGACCAACGTCAGCCGCCGCTGGCCGTGGCCCGACTCTTCCACACGCACGCGGTCCACGAACTGGTTCAGCAACAGCAAGTCATCCTCGCGTTCTGTCGAGCTCCCATTCTTGCCTTCGATGGTTATCTCCAGCCGGTCGGAAAAGGCGTTAAACTCCAGCTTCAATTCCGTCTCCGGGTCGCCCTGCCAGGCCTCCACCATCCGCCGGCAGGCTTGCTCAAGGCCCTGCTTGAGGGTGAGACGCTGAGTTTCCGCGAACCCTTTTTGCTCCGCCAGGCGGTCAACAAAACCTTGCAGCACGGGAAGAAGCTCCGGCGCCGGAGTCAGAATCATCCGCACCGCGGTCTGGCTGTCGCCGGCCATCAGTCGAAGGAATGTAGGAGTGTGTCTCCCGGAAAAGAACCGCTCGAGCACCCACCCGCAGTGCGGAGGGAGGATACACCAAGAACCCACTCCCTGCCAAATGGCCGTGGCCCCGAGCAGGGCGGCGGGAGCAAGGACTCGGTGGCACCGGGAGCGCGAGACGGTTTCGCCTTACTGCGACGGCAACTCGTCCTCGGTGCGATAGTCGCAGGCTTCGCGGCAGTCGCGGCAATAGTAGAGCCCGTCGCCCACCAGGCGGATGGTTTCCGTGCTCTTGCACAGGCAGCAGTAGCGCTCACAGATGCAACGGTCTTCGGGCTGGTCGCATTGGGCGCATTTGAAGGCTTCCCGCGGCATAAGTCCTCTCGGTCCTGTCCTTGTTTCTTTGTCCTACTATACAACGAGCCGGGCACGCGGAAGCAAGTCCTCCCGATGCGGCCGCCACGAGAATTCAGCTTATTGGTCTCCTGCGGGCCAATTGACACGCAGCCCGAACTCCCCTAAGCTAGTTGCTTCTGTTGATTCCCCTGAGGAGACGCAAGTGTCTACGACCATCGCGCCCAAGCGGAAGCGGAAGAAGGCGTCCATCCTGAAGCGCATCCGGGAGACGGCGCGCCGCACGCGAACCAACCGCAT
>CAYTXK010000152.1:4108-5748 GCA_964441645.1 uncultured Acidobacteriota bacterium | reverse complement strand
CACGGTTTCTTTTTTCACCCACCACGGTTGCAAGATTTTTACCGAAGACCTCTTCCAGGCGTTGTACCAGGCACGCCGGGAGACTACCCCCGACGCTCTGCCTCTCGCCGAGCGCTTCCTGAGCGGTGCCCTCAAGTATCCCGAGGCTTCCTTCCGCGGTATCCTGGCGTGGGATTTGTTCGATTACCTGCCGGAGGAGTTGGCGGAGCCGGTGGCGGCGCGGCTGCAGAAACTTCTCCAGCCCGGCGGGGCTTTTTTCGGGCTCTTCCACAACCGTCCCGGAGAGGCGAGCTTTCACCGCTACCGCGTTTTGGACGTCCGCACGCTGGAGCTGCTGCCCGGGTCGCTCTTGCTACCGCTCCTGCACACCTATCCCAACCGCGCCCTGCTCCAGCTTTTCGCTGGCTACCACTCCACCCGCACTTTTGTGGGCCGCGACAACCTGCGCGAGCTCTTCCTGGTAAAGTAGCAAAATAACGGTCGCTAAACATCGATATAAACGGTGGCCTGCCAGCCCCGCCGACGGCGGGGCCAGCCTGCCGCGGCGGGCTTCACTTCCAGTTGGTGGTACGTTACGGCCTTGATGTAGGTCCGGGTCCGGTGGCGGCTCTTGAGGAAGCGCTCGCCGCGAGCCTCGCCGCGTATCTCCCACAAGGTTCGCACCTCGGCGGTTAGCGAGCGCGTTTCTTTCGTCTCTTCGACCGCCTCGACCTTGAAGTGTTTGAACACGCGCTTCTCAGCATCAGTGAGGTAGAGAATTTCGCTCAGCCAGGAAAAAAGCAGGTCTTCGAGTGTGGCGGCGCGCACGCGGACGGTGACGCTCTCGCGAGCCCGCACCTTGCTCAGGTCCCAGCCGTAGTTGCACAGGGCCAGCGCCGCCTGCGCGAACAGTTCCTCGAGCGTTTTTCCCCGGGCGATAAACCCTACGTCGGCGGGATGGTCGAGGTATTCATAGGGGGCCGCGCGCTGCGTGAGCTTCTTTGGGGAAGCGGGTTTCTTCTTTTCTCGCGAAGAGCCTTTGCCTCGTCGGCCTTTGGCGCGCGGCATCGGTCCCCTCCCGCGGTGAGCTACTTGGTCAGAGCCGGGAGCGATTCCACCAGCCGCTGCAGCCGCGCCACGACTTTTTCCTGCCCCAGCAGCTCCATACTGGAAAACAATGGCGGCGCCACCGCTTGGCCGGTCAGCCCCACGCGGCTGGCGTTGATGAGCAGCCCTGCCTTCACCCCGGCGCGCTCGGCCACGCCGCGCACGGCGCGCTCGATGTCATCGTGCGACCACGGCTGCACCGCCGCCAGCGCGTCCCGTACCAGCGGCAGCAGCTCCCCCAGGCGGTCGTTTTGCAGGAACTTCTTCACCGCTTCGTCCGAATAGTTGAAGTCGTCGCTAAAAAACGCCCGCCCCCAGGTGGAAAAATCCGTCAGCAGGCGCGCGCGCGGCCGCAGGAGGTCCACCGCACGCGCAAACCACTCGCGCTTCGCGCCCGCCCACTCCTCCCGCCACAGCCCCGCCCGCCGCAGTTCGGCCTCCACAGGCGAGAGGATTTTCTCCAGCGGCTCGCTGGCGAGGTACTGGGAGTTGAACCACTCGAGCTTGGCGCGGTCAAAGGCGGCGTTGGTGCGGCTGACCTGTTCGAGCGAGAA
>CAYTXK010000152.1:0-4070 GCA_964441645.1 uncultured Acidobacteriota bacterium | reverse complement strand
TCGTCAGTCCGCAAAAGCTGGCTATCGTCGCCGGGCGACCAGCCGAGCAGCGCCAGAAAATTCCGGAAGGCCTCGGGCAGGAAGCCTTCGTCGCGGTAGGCGGTGACCGACGTGGCGCCGTGGCGCTTGGAAAGCCGGGTGCGGTCCGGTCCCAGAATCAAGGGCACGTGCGCGAAGACGGGCGGCGCGGCGGCGAGCGCCTGGTAAAGCAAGAGCTGCTTGGGAGTGTTGGAGATGTGGTCGGCGCCGCGAATCACGTGGGTAATGCGCATCTCGAGGTCGTCGGCCACCACGCCCAGATGGTAAGTGGGCAAGCCATCGCTGCGCAGGAGCACGAAGTCTTCGATCTCTTCGTTCGCGACCGTCACCCGCCCAAAAACAACGTCGTCGAAGCCGGTCTCACCACTCGTGGGCACGCGAAAACGCAGCGCGTGCGGCTGGCCGGCGCGCTCGGCCACTTCGGAGTCGGAAAGCTTGCGGCAGCGCCCGTCGTACTTCCAGGGTTTACCTGACTTTTCGCTGGTTTGACGGCGATTGTCGAGTTCGTCTGGCGTGCAAAAACACGAATAGACGTGGCCGGAGCCCCGCAGGCGCTCGGCCAGAGTCCGGTAGCTCGCCAGGCGCTCGGATTGCAAGTACGGCCCTTCGTCCCAGTCGAGCCCCAGCCAGCGCAACCCCTCGAGCACCGCTTCGGTCAGTTCCGGCCGGGAGCGATCGGCGTCGGTATCCTCAATGCGCAGAATGAAAACGCCGACCTTCTGCCGGGCAAACAACCAGTTAAAGAGAGCCGTGCGCGCGCCCCCCACGTGCAGGTAGCCGGTGGGGGAAGGGGCGAAGCGCACTCTCACCTGGGACATGGGCCCTCAAATTGCTTCATCGTACGGCATGATACGGTAAGTGGCGTTGTGTGCCAACTTGCGTTCCCAATCGGGAACCGTTAGGATAGCAAGAAGTTGGTCCGCGGAGGCGTGAGGCGCCCTCCTTGCTCCTCGGGGGCAGGGATGGGAGGCGCCGTTAAACCCTGATGGGGGCACCGCGACATTGCTGAGTCAAGCTCAGGCGCAGCACCTTCTGGTTCCACTGGGGTCCGGCATCCTCCTCGCCGTCCTCTTTCTGTTCATCTACCGGCGCAAGCAGGAGACTTATCTTCTCTACTGGTCGGGCGCCTGGACGCTGATCTCGCTGCGTACACTGATCGAGCTCTTCTGGCTGCAACAAGGCCAATCCCCGCAACTGGCGCAGAGCGTCGAGGGGCTGATGCTGGCCTTCGCCGCCATGATTTTCCTCGATTCCGCCCGCGTGTACTCCCGCGGCGCAGTCAGCCCGACCGCCACCGCGGCCCTGGCGCTCTTGTTTGTGCTGTGGGTGGCCGCGCGGTGGACGCTGGGCGGCCTCTTCCTGCGCGTCCCGCTGGAAACCGGTGGCGGGGTAATTCTAGCGGCCACCGCCGGAGTGTTCTGGCAGGATGGCCGGCGGCGCGAAGTGGCCGGGGCGTCCTTGCTGGCGACGGGGTTCTTTCTGTGGGGTGTGGCGCAGATTCTCCGGCCGTTCAGCGACCAGGCCCCGATGCTCGAGGCCCCGATCATCGCTTTCCTCTTCAGCCTGCCGCGACTGCTGGTGGGTTTCAGCATGTTCATCGTCCTCTACGAGGAGGAGAAGCGCACCCTCGAGCGGCACATGCTGGGCCTGGCGGGGCTGAACCTCATCACCAGCACCGCCCAGCACGCCGCCACCGTGCAGGATATGTTGGGGCAGACGCTCGAGCGCTTGCAGGCCGCCCTGCGGGTGCCGCTGGCTTCGATCGGCTTGACGCTGAATGAGTCGCAGCAGCTCAGCTCCATTCACCGCGGCGAAGGGAACTTCCTGCGCGAACTCGACCGCGCCGGCCTCTTGTCCTATCTGCATCGCACCGTCACCCGCCTGGGCGGATTGGTGGTGCTGCCCGATTTGAATGCCTCAGGCGCCCCGCCGCCCTTTGCCCACGAAGAGGAGTTTCGCAAGCTCACGCAGCTCGCCCAGAACGAAGGCACTCGCCTTCTGGTCGGGGTCAGCTTGCGGGCCCGAACGGGCGACCGCGGCGTCCTCCTGCTGGCCTCGCCGCACGCGCGGCACTTCACCGCCGCCGAGTTGCGGTTGCTGCTCGGCCTGGGCGGCCAGGTGGGGATGGCGATCGAGAACTATCTCCTCCTCCAGCAGACCGCTCGCCGCACCGAAGAACTGCGCTTGCTCAACGACATTGGCCGCGCTTTGAGTTCGGTGCGCAATGTAGACGATCTGTTGGAGCGCATTTACGCCGAAATGCAGAAGGTTCTCGACGTGAGCAACTTCTACATCGCGCTCTTCGACTCGCAGAAGGAGGAGGTGCTCTTCGAGCTGGAGGTCAAGGACGGCACCTTTCTGCCCAAGCGCCGCCGCCGCGCTCGCAACGGCCTGACGGAATACGTCCTGCGGCAGAAACGCCCCGTGCTCATCCGGGAGAACTTTGACCGTGTGGTGGCCCAGCTGGGCGTGGAGCCGGGCCGGACCGCCCAGTCCTTCTGCGCGGTTCCCATTCTCTTGCATGGCGAGGCCGTGGGCGTCATCGGCATCATCAGTTACAACCGCACCAGCGCGTTCGACCAGCAGCACATTGACGTGCTCGCCGTGCTCGCCGCCCAGGCGGCGGTCGCCATCGAGAATGCCCGGCTGTTCGGTGCCGAACAGAAACGGGGCAAGCAGCTAACCTTGCTCAATAACGTCGCCCGCTGCGCCATCTCCACCTTCAACCCCGAGGAAATGCTGACCGCCATTGCCGGCGAAATCCACGCTGGCCTGCCCTTTGATTACCTCGGCCTGGGCGTGCTCGACTACGGCAGCCGCGAGGTCATCATCCAGGCCGAAGGCGGCCCGGGGGCGCGCGGCCTCAACCGGCGCTACAAGCTGGGCGAAGGCACGGTCGGCCAGGTGGCGACCAACGGCGCCCTGCAACAAGTGGACAACCTGGCCGAAATGCCCAACCCGGCCCAGTGCCAGGCCGTGCTCCCCGACGCGCAGGCGCTGGTCACCCTGCCCATCATCTACGGCGATCAGTTGCTGGGTGTGCTGACGGTCGAGTCGCGCCGCGCCTACGCTTTCAGCGATGAGGACGTTTTGCTCCTGCGCACCCTAGCCGACCAGGTGGCCAGCGCCCTCCACAACGCCTTTGTCTTCCAGAAGGCGCAGGAGCAGGCCATCACCGACGGTTTGACCAGCGTCAAAACCCACCGCTTCTTTATGGAGGGCCTGGCCGCCGAGTGGCGCCGCGCCACCCGCGTCGGACGCAGTTTCAGCCTGCTGCTGCTGGATCTCGACAAGTTCAAGTTCGTCAACGATTACTTTGGGCACCTCGAAGGCGATACCGTCCTGCAACGCGTGGGGCGCATCCTGGAGCAGAACGTGCGCCGCTCCGACCTGGTAGCCCGCTACGGGGGCGACGAATTCGTGGTGCTGATGCCGGAGACCAACGCCCAGCAGGCGTACCAGCTCGGCGACAAGCTCCGGCAGTGGCTGGCCAACGACCCGCTGCTGCGGGAAAAGAAAATCACCGCCACGGCTCCACCCCGCAAGAGCTCATCCAGATTGCCGACGCCAGCATGTACCTGGCCAAGCACCAGGGCGGCAACAACATCATCAGCGCCGACCATTACAAGATCAGCGAGCAGAAGCAGTGGCAGCGCAACGTGCTCGAGGCCTACCTGGGCGTCACCATCAAGCGCCTGTTCGCCACCGGCCCCGAAGCCTTCGACGAGGTCTACCACCGCCTCGAGCAGGTCATCAGTTCGCTCGGCCCTCCGGGCGAATGGCAGGAACTGCCCACCCCGGTGCTGGAAACTGTCACCTCGCTCGCCTTCGCCATCGACGCCAAAGACCACTACACCCAGGGCCACTCGCAGAACGTGGCCCGCTACTGCCTCCAGCTTGCCCGCCATTTGAATCTCTCGGAAAAAGAAATGGAGGAAGTGCGTCTGGCGGCGGTGCTGCACGACGTGGGCAAAATCGGCGTCCCCGAGCGTCTGCTCAACAAGCCCGGCCCCCTCGACGCCGACGAGTTC
>CAYTXK010000151.1:3015-5788 GCA_964441645.1 uncultured Acidobacteriota bacterium | reverse complement strand
TCCACTTGGTAGGCATTGATTCGCCGGGGCTGACCTCCGCCGGCACGCTGGCGCGCTTCGTTGCTCAACTCGTGGCTGAGGCACTCAGCTAGAGCCGCTAAACCGCGCCCTAGGTGCGCTCCAGAGTTCGGGCGGCGTTGTAAGCCGGCAAGACCACGACAACTTTTTTGCCGCGAATCATGGTCTTGCCATCCTACCGAGCCGGCGGGAAACGGGTCAAGGTCACTGCTTCTTGACGATCGCCGCCAGCGCCACCCCCATGAGCAGAATCCCAATCAGTTGGTCGCTCATTATCGCAATGGTCCAGTTGGCCGGAAACCCGTACCAGTTCCAAAACGATATGTACACATCCAGCCCGGCGATGAGTCCCATCAGCCCCACCTTTCCCGCGCGCAGCAGCAGGCTGCCGCCGATGTGGGAGAGGAGGAAGGCGGCCAGGAGCGCCAGGGCGATGTTGCTGCCGAGCTCCGTCCCCAACGCCTTGGGCGGCAGCATTCCCTCGCCGTGCACGTGATAAACCAAGATGCCCGTCGGGCCTCGCTTGGCCTTTTCCTCCCATTGCTTCATGGCCGCTTCATCCCTCTCCCGGCCGGGAGCGAGCCCCGGAAAGAAATACAAACCCGGCTCGTGAATGGCCGCGCGCATGGCTTCGAGTACCGGCTCTTCGTTGGGGATGGGCTGGATGCCGACCTCGCCCAGCGGCAGCAACACGTGGGAAACGAACGACCATATAAACAGTACGACTCCGCCGACCACGCCCCCGACGAGAATTCTGTTGGTCATTGCTGACCTTCCTGGAAGTCGCTCAAGTGTTAGGCGCTAGAGTACCGCTTGCAATTTCTGCGCTTAGCATACTCCAAACAATGCACGGCGACTATCTGAGGGCCTAGCTGCGGTAGGAGGCGTTGATGAGGACGTAGTCGGCTGTGAGGTCAGTCGTCCAGAACGTTGTCGCCGCCCGGCCGCGGCCCAGGCGTACCCGCACCCGGAACCGCCGGCGGGAAAGCTCGCGGTGGGCTAGGCGCTCATCAAAGCGGCACGCGGCTCCGGCGCGACAAACTTGCTGCGAGCCAAGAAAAATATCCACACGGCTGGCGTCCACAGAAACGCCGCACGCGCCCACGGCGGCCAGGATGCGGCCCCAGTTGGGGTCAGCACCCGCCCAGGCGGTTTTCACCAGCGGCGAGTGGGCGATGGCGCGGGCCACACTCTCGGCCTCAGCCGGGTGGCGCGCGCCTTCGACGCGCAGCTCGACCACGTGGCTTGCCCCTTCGCCGTCCTCGACAATCTGCTGCGCGAGCGAGGCGCAGACGCCTTCGAGGGCTGCCGCGAAGTGTCTTTGGTCCGAGCGTGTCCACAGGCGAAGCCCCGAGGCTCCACTGGCTAGCAGAAGCACAGTGTCGTTGGTGGAGGTATCGCCATCCACGCTGATGCGGTTGAAAGTGCGGGCGCAAACGCGGCGCAGCAGCGGCTGCAACTCGGCCGGGGTCGCAGCCACATCGGTGAACAGGTAGACAAGCATAGTGGCCAGTTTCGGGTGAATCATTCCCGCGCCTTTGGCCACGCCGGTGAGCACAGCCGTTCCGCCCGCGCAGCGAAACCGGGCGGAGGCCAGCTTGGGACGCGTGTCCGTTGTCATAATGGCCCGCGCGAAGCGCAGGAAAGCGCGACGAGACGAGCGGCGCTCCGAGAGCAGGCGGGGAAGCACTCGCATGACCTGATCGCTGGTTGGGTACGGTTTCCTTCCCGACGAGCTGGAGAATCTGGCGCTGGCGGGTGCGCTTGGAGGCGTCAGAATTTTTATTCAAGATAACGAATAATTATGTGAGCGGGGACCGCTTGTCAAGAAAAAAATGCGGGGCGGAGAAGGATTTTTTGGAGGCGTGAGGAGCGGCGAGGGCCCTTCGACTCGCTCAGGGCAAACCGTCTGATGGCGCGCTGGGGGGGGCCTTCGACTCCCTCGCCCATTCGGAGAATGGGCGGAGTCGCTCAGGACAGTGCCCGGAAGGCAAAGCAGGTCCTTCGACGCGCCCACTGCGCTGGCTTGCTCAGGACAAATCGCCTGCGGCGATTTGGCTGGGAGGCAAGGAGTCGAACCTTGATTCTCGGATCCAGAGTCCGATGTCTTGCCAGTTAGACGACCTCCCAGCAGACTGGAGAAGCTACTTTAGGGGCGGCGGGGAAACGCTGTCAAGGCAGGGGCGGGGCGGAGGCGGAGGGGGCGGCGGCGCCGGCGTTGGCGTTGTTGAGCTCGAGATAGTGGCGCTGGCCGGCGCGCAGCTCGACGGGAACTTCCCAGTGCAGGCGGACGTCGCCAGAGCGGACGTCGCGCCAGAGGTTAGTGAGCCAGTAGCGGCCGGGGCGGAGGGCCTCGAAGCGGGCGTTGCCTTCGTAGTCGGTTTCGGTTTCCCCCATCAGGAAGTCGCTGTGGACGAGCTGCATGAATTTCTGCTGGACTTCCTGCTCGTGGCGCTCCAGGCGCATTTTCCATTCGGTGCCGGTGGTGATGTCGAGCAGGTGCTCGTCCATGCCCTGCTTGCTGTCGGGGTGCATGGTGGCGTAGGCGCGCACCTCGATTCGCTGCGGCTTGCCGGCCAGGGCCGCGGCGATGACCCTGAGCCGGCGCTGTCCGTCATCGGAGAGTGTGATGGCCCCATCGTCGAAATAAACGGCCTCTCCCAGCGGCGTGAGGTCCTTGGGCGCCTGGGCCTGGATTCGCGGCAGGCCGCCGCGCTTCGAAGGCGGGGACTGCGGGCCGCTCGTCGTCCCGGTC
>CAYTXK010000151.1:0-3005 GCA_964441645.1 uncultured Acidobacteriota bacterium | reverse complement strand
GGTGCAGGGTGACGTAGGCGCGCACCTCGTCCCAGTAGCGCTTCTCGGATTCTTCCCACTTGGCGGGGTTTTTTTGCTGGTCGGTGAGCTTGGCTTTGCGTTTGGGGAAGCCCAGGCCGACCATGATGAGGTTGCGGGTCACGTAGGCCTGCTTGAACTCGGGGACGGTCAGGATGTCATCGGGCGTCACCTGGTTGAGGAAGGCAGGCCCGACGAGGTCGACGGTTTGGTTGCGCTTCATCCAAGCCTTGAGCTCGGGGCTGAGGTGCAACTCTTCGATGAAAGCCTCGAGGGTGGGGGCGGGAAGTTTCTGGCGGGCTTCTTTTTCGATGTCCGCCAGGCTGGCGCGCAGGAGATAGAAGGGATGCCGCATAACTTTTTCCGGGCGACCGCCGGTGGGGGCGGCGCGGACGGAGAATTGCAGAGTGGCGTCGTCCTGGGCAGCAAGGCTGAGGAGACAAGCGGCGGCCAGGAGGCAGGCCAGCAGGATTCGGCGCAGAACGATGGGGGCGGGTGGCACGCGGTTAGTAGAGATGGAAACCCACTTCAAGGGTGAATCGCACGGGGACGGGTTTGCCGAAACGCTCCGCGGGCTTGAAGCGGCAGTTTTGCACGGCGCGGATGGCTTGTTCGTCGAGGCCGAGGCCGAGGCTCTTCGAGATCTGGATTTCACGCACGCGGCCGGCTTCGTCCACCACCGCCCACAGAACCACCACGCCCTGGTGGCGGGCTTTGCGCGCTTCTTCGGAATAGCCGGGCTCGGGGCAGTAAATGCACACGGGCTTGGAAACGCTGCCGCCGACCGAATAGACGCCACCGCCGGTGCCGCCGCCCCATCCCGGCCCTACGCCGGGGCCAAGGCCGCTGCCTACGCCGCCGCCCGAGCCGGTGCCGATGCCGGCGCCGCTGCCCGGGCCGCTGGAGGGGATGCGGCTGTTCGCCAAGGGGTCGCCGTAGGCGGCGATATTCGGGCTTTCAATTCGGATGTCAGGCGGAACGACGACGGTGGGCTCGGCGGTCAGCTTGGGGTTGGGGTTGCGGATGACGGCGACCGGAGGGGTCAACTGGGCGCGCAGAGAGAACTTGGGTAAGCGGCCTTTGGAGGCCGGCAGGGGATTTCGCTCTCCACCACCGCCACCGCCGCCAGCTTTCTTGGTGGAGGGCGGCAGGACGAGTTTGTAGGGGGCAATGTCGTCGGCCGAAACCATGTCCACCGTAACGGTTTCCGGTTTGGCCTGCACGGCTTCGCGGAAAAAGGGGAAAGCGACGAGGAGGATGACGGTTACGTGGGCCAGCGCGGAAATCAGAGTGGTGCGGCGGGACTGGCGGGCATAGAGCTGCACTTGCCAGATTTCCGGCACTCGGACCGGCTTCGAGGTGACCTTCAGAGGCGGAAGCCTCCGGGGCCGAAAGAGGTCGAGAAAAGTGGCGCCGAAACCCCGGTACCAGGGCTGGACTTCAACCCCCAGACGAGGGGCTCTGTAGAGAGCCTGCCCCGGCGCGGCCGCGACCCGCAAACGGCGGGCCGGCTGGAAGAACTCCTTCAGGTTGGCCCAAAAGGACCTGTACCAGGGCTGAACTTCGACCAGCCACTCTCGTTGCCAAGCCTGTCTGGCGGGTCTTTCTTGCGTCACCTGGGTCCCCCAGCGCCTTCCGGCCTCCCCTTAAATACTAGATGCGCCTAGCGTCCAAGGGATGCCTGCCCGGTCAGCCCGGACTGGCGCTGACATTTCCCGTCCTTCATTGTAACATGAACAGTTCCCTGCCCGTTCGCACGAGATTCTGAGCGGCGGGCTCGGGCATTGCTGGACCTGTGGCGCCGGAGAATCAGGCTTGAAAGCGCGACTGGACATCAAAAACACGCTCAACTTGCCGCGGACGGACTTCTCCATGAAAGCTCGTCTGGCGGAAACCGAGCCGCAGCGGCTAGCCCGCTGGCAGGAAAGCCAGCTTTACCAGCGCTTGCGCCAGGCCCGCCGCGGCAAGCCGGTTTTTGTGCTCCACGATGGCCCGCCGTATGCCAATGGCGAGGTGCATCCGGGCACGGCGCTCAATAAGATTCTGAAAGACTTCGTAGTGCGCTCGAAAAGCCTGGCGGGGTTTGATACGCCTTTTGTGCCGGGGTGGGACTGCCACGGGCTGCCGATTGAAATCAATGTGGACAAGGAGCTGGGGGCGCGCAAAGCCCAGCTTTCGCCGCTCGAAATCCGCCAGGCCTGCCGCGCCTATGCCGAGCGCTTTGTGGACCTGCACCGGGAAACCTTTACCCGGCTGGGCTGCCTGGGCGATTGGCAAAGACCATACCTGACGATGAGCCACGAGTACGAGTTCGTCATCGCCGACACCTTCCTCACCTTCCTCGAGAAGGGTTACGTCTACAAAGGACTGAGGCCGGTGCTCTGGTGCTGGCACGACCAGACGGCGTTGGCCGAGGCCGAAATCGAGTATGAGATGCGCACCAGCCCCTCGGTCTGGGTGCGCTTTCCTGTGCGCGAGGGCCAGCGTCCCGCGGGCTTTCCGGCGAAGGTGTTCGCGGTGGCCTGGACGACCACGCCGTGGTCGCTTCCCGGAACGCTGGCGCTGGCTTTTCATCCGCAATTGCGCTACGCGGCGGTGGAGCGGGAAAACGGAGAGCACTACCTGCTGGCCGAGGATTTGGTCGAAGGGGTCGCCAAAGACACCGGCTACCGCTTCCTGCGCCAGCATGGCTCGTGGACGGGCGAGGAACTCACCCAGTTGCAATTCGATCATCCCTTCCTCGAGCGGACGATGCCGGCGGTGCTGGCCGAGTACGTCACCCTCGAACAAGGCACCGGTGTAGTCACCACCGCGCCCGGGCACGGCAGCGAAGACTTCGAGACCGGACGGAGGTACGGGCTGGAGGCCTACTGCCCGGTGGATGCGGCCGGGAAGTTCACGGAAGGGCCAGAGGCCTACCGCGGCCTGCAAGTTTTTGACGCCAACCCACGTATCATCGAGCTGCTCCAGGCGCGCGGGCATCTGGC
>CAYTXK010000150.1:0-5820 GCA_964441645.1 uncultured Acidobacteriota bacterium | reverse complement strand
CGGCCTGCCAGGACTCGGGCGAGCGCAGCACGCGCATGCCTTTGCCGCCGCCGCCGGCGACGGCTTTGAGCACGACGGGATAGCCCCACCGGGCAGCGAGGCGCGCGCCTTCGTCGGCGGAGGCGAGCGGCTGCTCAATGCCGGGAACGACGGGCACGCCGACGCGCTGGGCCGCCTGGCGCGCCTCGGTTTTGCTGCCCATCAACTCCATCGCCTCGGGGGGCGGACCGATGAAAACTATCCCCGCCTGTTGACAGTCACGGGCGAGGGCGGGATTTTCGGCGAGAAAACCGTAGCCGGGATGGAGCGCGTCGGCGCCGCAGCGGCGCGCGACGGCAATCAGCTTCTCGATGCGCAGATAACTTTCGGCGGAGGGCGCGGGGCCGATGGGATACGCTTCGTCGGCCATGAGCACGTGCTGCGAGGCGCGGTCGGCGGCGGAATAAACGGCCACGGTGCGAAGGCCGAGCTCGCGGCAGGCGCGGATCACACGCACGGCGATTTCGCCGCGGTTGGCGATAAGGATTGTTTTGAAGAGCGGCATTAGGCGCGCAGCAAGACTTGAAAGTGGCGCGCCTGGGGCGTGCCGGCGAAGAATCCGCCTTTGTGCTCCGCCTGGCCAAGCGCCTTCCAGGCGGGGTGCGCCGCGGTGCGGCGGCGGGCAGGTTCGCTCGTCCAGAGCGTGACCCACATATACTGCTGTTTCTTTTTGAGGGCGCGGAGGAAGTAGGCGGAGCGGATGGCGGGCATGCGCCGGACCACGGGCAGGGCCTCGCGTTTCATGAAGGCCACCATCTTGCGCTCGTTCTTCTTGGGGACGCGGAAGGTGTAAGTGCGCAGGATCATTGCTCCTCCTAGCGGCCGTGTAGGGCGAGGATACTACCATAGGGGCGCGGAAGGCGGCCGGGTTGACACTCTCCGCGAGCTCCGATAAAATTCCGGAGTCGCAACAACAATCTGTGAGGCTGAACGATGCGAAAACTTCTCCCCGTTTTGGCAGTGGTTCTGATGGTCACGCTCGCGGCCACGGCCGCGGAGCCGCGCAAGAAGCGGATTGCCGTTTTCGACTTCGACTACGCCACGGTGCGCAGCTACGTGGCCGGGTTGTTCGGCACGGACATCGACGTCGGCAAAGGCATTGCCGACCTGCTGGTGAAGGACTTGGTGCGGGACGGCACCTACTCCATCATCGAGCGCAAGGCCCTGGACAAAATTCTGGCCGAGCAGAATTTTTCCACCAGCAATCGCGCCAACCCGGCCAGCGCCGCGCAAATCGGCAAGCTGCTGGGGGTGGACGCCATTATTGTCGGCAGCATTACGCAGTTCGGCGGCGAAACCAAGAAGCAGCAGGTCGGCGGGGGCGGCGGCACCTGGGGCGGCTTCGGGTTGGGCGGGGTCTCTCACAAGAAGACCAAGGCCATCGTGACGGTGGACGCTCGCATCGTGGATATTGACACGGCCGAGATTCTCGCTGTCGCCGACGGCAAGGGCGAATCCAGCCGCTCGGGCACGTCCATGCTAGGGGGCGGAGCCGGTAGCGGCGGCTTTGGGGTGGGCGCAGTGGACTTCTCCTCCAGCGATTTCCAAGAAACCATCCTGGGCGAGGCGGTGAAAGCGGCGGTGGACCAGATGTCCACCCAGGTCATTGCCTCCAACGACAAGCTGCGGGTGCGGACGGTGGTGGTGGAAGGCCTGGTGGCGGACGTGGACGGGAACCAGGTGGTTTTGAACGTGGGCGCCAAGGCGGGACTCAAGGTGGGCGACCAGCTCTCGGTCGAGCGCGTCACCAAGGAAGTCAAGGACCCGGCCACCGGCGCCGTCATCCGGCAACTGACGGACAAACTCGGGTTGATCGAGGTGACCGAGGTGGACGATGCCTCCGCCGTCTGCCGGATTCTCAGCGGAACCGACTTCAAAGTCGGGGACGTGGTGCGGACTAAAACCGAATAGCTAGCGCCATTCCAACTCTTGGCGCCCAAGCCAACATAAGGCCAGCAGGATAGCTACTGCCCAGAAGGGTGCGCTATTCCGCCCTCCGGTCTCTCAGAACTCCATCCTACCAGTTGCCCGGTTAGAGAGGAATATTTCCATGTTTCTTGGGGGGATTCGAGTCTCTCTTGTTTTCGAGCATCTGGAGAGCGGCGATAAGCTTGGGGCGGGTGAGGCGCGGCTCGATGACGGCGTCAATCCAGCCGCGCTCGGCGGCGATCCAAGGATTGGCGTAGCGCTCGCGGAATTCCTCGACGCGGCGGGCGCGCTCGGCCGCGGGCTCCGAGGCGGCGGCCAGCTCGCGCCGATAGACGATGTTCACCGCGCCCTCCGGGCCCATCACGGCAATCTCGGCGGTCGGGTAGGCGTAGTTGATGTCGGTGCGGATATGCTTGGAAGCCATCACGCAATACGCGCCGCCGTAGGCTTTGCGGGTGATGACGGTGATCTTGGGCACGGTGGCCTCGGCAAAAGCGTAAAGCAATTTGGCGCCGTGGCGGATGATGCCGCCGAATTCCTGCTGGGTGCCGGGCAAGAAACCGGGGACGTCTTCGAAAGTGATGAGGGGAATGTTGAAGCAATCGCAGAAGCGCACAAAACGGGCGGCTTTGTCGGAGGCGTTGATATCGAGCACGCCGGCGAGCACGGCGGGCTGGTTGGCGACGATGCCCACCGGCTGCCCCGCGAGGCGCGCGAAGCCGACAACGATGTTCCCGGCGAAGTGCTCCTGCACTTCGAAGAAGTAGGCGTCGTCCACGACGAGGCGAACGACTTCTTTGATGTCGTAGGGCTGGGCAGGCTCGGCGGGGACGATGTGGTTCAAGCGCTCCTCGGCGCGGTCGGCGGGGTCGGAGGAGGCGCGGCGCGGCGGGTCTTCGGTGTTGTTTGAAGGCAAGAAGGACAGCAGCTCGCGAATCATCGCCAGACAATCCTGGTCGCCCGCGGCCACAAAGTGGGCGACGCCGCTCGTAGTGTTGTGGGTCAGCGCCCCGCCCAGCTCCTCTTTGGTGACTTCCTCGTGGGTCACGGTCTTGATAACGTCGGGGCCGGTGACGAACATGTAACTCGTGTCTTTGGTCATGAAGATGAAGTCGGTGATGGCCGGGGAATAGACCGCGCCGCCGGCGCAGGGCCCCAGGATGGCGGAAATCTGCGGGATGACGCCGCTGGCCAAGGTGTTGCGGAGAAAGACGTCGGCGTAGCCTTTGAGCGACATCACGCCTTCCTGAATGCGGGCGCCGCCGGAGTCGTTGAGGCCGATGATCGGCGCGCCGTTTTTCATGGCCAGGTCCATCACTTTGCAGATTTTTTCGGCGTTGGCTTCGCTGAGCGAGCCGCCGAAGACGGTGAAGTCCTGGGCGAAGACGTAGACGAGGCGGGCGTCAATGCGGCCGAAGCCGGAGACGACGCCGTCGCCGCCGACGCGCTGCTCCGCCATGCCGAATTCATCGCAGCGGTGGACGACGAATTTATCCAGCTCTTCGAAAGTATCTGGGTCGAGCAGGAGGTCTAGGCGCTCGCGGGCGGAGAGCTTGCCGGCGGCGCGCTGCTTCTCGAGCCGCTCCGGCCCGCCGCCTTCCTGGGCGGCCTGCTCGCGGCGGCGCAACTCCTCGAGGCGCGGCTCCGTCTGGTTTTCGGTGGCACGCTTGCGGGCTGTCATGCGCGGCTCCCGTACGGGCTAAGCAAGAGGACTATACCACCGCCAGGCGCGAAGGCTAAACGCCGCTCCATGTCATTCTGAGCGGAGCCCGGAGGGCGGAGCGAAGAATCTCTACCACGACAATTGGTCGCAACGCGTAGGGCTGGGATCCTTCGCTGCGCTCAGGATGACAGCAGGAAGAACTAGAGGCTGCTCGAGTCTCACTGTCTGCGATTCTCGGCCGAAGCTGGCTTCGGAAACCAATCGGCGCTGAGGTCTTTCCATCGAGGATTCAGCGAGCGGATCAGGGCAATCTTCTTGGCTCGCAGCCAGCCCTTGATCTGTTTTTCACGAGTGATGGCAGCCCGAACGTCGGCGGTGGACTCAAAGTAAACCAACCGTGTCAGTCGATAGCGTTTCGTAAAGCCTTGAATCTGTCCGTACTTGTGGTCGTGTACGCGGCGAACTAGATTGTTCGTGACGCCCGTGTAGAGTGTCCTCGACCGGTTACTCATGATGTAGACAAAGAAGGTTTTCACCGAAATTGACCTTATCGGAAACGGCGCCCCGGTGTCATTCTGAGCGGAGCCCGAAGGGCGGAGCGAAGAATCCCTACCACGGCCATTGGTGGCAACGCGTTGGGCTGGGATCCTTCGCTGCGCTCCCTTCGACTGCGCTCAGGGCAGGCAGGATGACAACGGTGGAGGCTAAACGCCGCTCCAGTCCTCGCACAAGACGATGGAATTAGTGGGGTTCTGGGGGTCGTACTTGATTCGAGCGGGCTGGCCAGCAGCCAGGCGGCGGAAGTCGAGCCGCTCGCGGAGCGCCGCAATTTCCTGCGCGGCCTGGTATTCGACGCCGCGCACGCGGTAGTTGTAGATGAGAAGAGCCGAGCCGCTGGGCGCCTCCGGCAACTCGTCGCGCAACTCGACGATGCGGCCGTCGGCGATGCGCCCGATGCGGTTGAGGCGCAGACGGCGCCGGCGCTCGAGCTCGGCGGCGTCGGGCCGGTCGCGCCGCCACCACCACAGCAGCCCCAGCAGCAGCAAGAGAGCCGCTGTGCCCGCCAGCGCATAGCTCAAAAAAGTCAGCGGCTCGCTCACTTCTTCGCTTTGGCGGCCTCGGCCGGCAGGATGTCGCCCAGAACCTCGCGGGCTTTGTCCCAATCCTTGAGGAAGGCTTCGAGCCCACGGTCGGTGAGCGGGTGCTTGAAGAGCTGTTCAAAAACTTTGTAGGGCAAGGTGGCGATGTCGGCGCCCAGCTTGGCCGCCTCGACCACGTGCATGGGATGGCGGAGGCTCGCGGCCAGCACCTGGGTCTCGTAGCCGTACTGCCGGTAAATTTCGATGATGTCGCGCAGGAGCACCATGCCGTCATTGGCGATGTCGTCCAGGCGCCCGAGGAACGGGCTGACAAAGTAGGCGCCGGCCTTGGCGACCAGTAGGGCCTGGGTGGGGCTGAACACCAGCGTGACGTTGATGCGGATCCCTTCGCCGCGCAGAACCTTGATGGCCTTGAAGCCCTCGGTGGTCATGGGAACCTTGACCACGATGTTGGGGTGCAGCAGCGCCAGCTCGCGGCCCTCGGCAATCATCCCGGGGGCGTCGGTGGCGACCACTTCGCCATTCACAATGCCGACCAGCGAGCACATCTCCAGCAGCGCCTCGCGGAAGGGGCGGCCTTCTTTGGCCAGCAGGGTGGGGTTGGTGGTGACGCCGTCGAGCACACCCAGTTCGGCGGCCTTGCGGACTTCCTCGACGTTGCCCGTGTCCAGGAAGAATTTCATATGCTCACCTCCGCGCCTCACGCCCGGCGCTCGACGCTGCCCCCTCGGCCGCTACCACCGGATTGCGCAGGCGCCCGATGCCTTCGATGACCACTTCCACTACGTCGCCGGGGCGCAGGGCGCCCACGCCCGGCGGCGTCCCAGTCGAAATCACATCACCCGGCTCCAGCGTCATCACGGCGGCGATGAACCGTATTATAACATCGAGAGGAAAAATCATCTCCCCGGTGCGGGTGCGCTGGCGGCGTTCGCCGTTCAGGTAGGTCTCGACGGTAAGGGCGCCCGGGTCGAGGTCGGTGACCACCAGCGGCCCCAGTGGACAGAAACTGTCGAAGCTCTTGCTGCGCGTGAAATGCCCGTCGGCCTTCTGGAGGTCGCGGGCGGTGACGTCGTTCAAGCAGGTGTA
>CAYTXK010000149.1:3843-5840 GCA_964441645.1 uncultured Acidobacteriota bacterium | reverse complement strand
AGCGCACGGATCTCATCCGGCTGAACCTGGTTGTCGAGGGCAAGGGCCGGGTGTGGATTGATGACCTCCGGCTGCTGCGCCAGCCCCTGCCTGCCGGCAGCTAGCCACCTCGCCGGGCCGAGAGGGCTCCCCAAAAACGAAGCCCGGGGACCTGAGTCCCCGGGCTGAACAAAATAGAACGAGAAAGGCTTACTGGTTTTTCTCGACCACCTTCTTGGCCGGTTTCGGCACCTGCCAGAGGATGCCGGCATCGTCGGCGTTGTGCGGGTAGTAGCGCTTGGAGCGCTCGCCGGTCGGTTGGAGTACGACGTCCACACGCCGGTTGTGCGCCAGCCAGTCGCCGCGCTCATCGCGCGCCCGCGTCCGCGGCGCGGGGTTGGGGTTCTGCTTTTCGAGATTGGCGACCTCGGCCTGTGGCAAGTTCTGCTCTTCCCCAAACGCCGAGGTATCGACGTTGGCCGAGGGGATGCCCTGGTCCACCAGGAACTGCTTCACAACGGCGGCCCGCCGCTGCGAGAGCGCCCGGTTGTACTCGACCGAGGACCGCTCATCGGCGTTCCCCTCCAGTCGCAGCCGCGCGTTCGGTTCCGACTCCATGTAGGTCTTGAAGCCGCTGGCCAGCAGCGTCAGGTTGTGCCGCTGGCTGGCGAGCAAGCCCAGCGAGGGATTGTCCTCGTCGGGCCAGTCGGTGGGGAAGAAAACGCTCAGCAGCACCACTTCGGCCGGAACTTCAATGGAGCCCAGGATGTGCAGGCTGGCGGTGCGGCTTTCGCGGCCCCCGCACGGGTTGGTGGCATTCAGTGTGTAAGTCACGGTTTCATCCACGCGCCCGGGGTCGGTCTTGCGCGGCGCCGGTTGCACGCTGCGCGACCCGGTCGCGTTAACGGTGCCGAAGGGGTCGATCGAGATGTTGTCGGCGTTCTTGGTCGACCAGGTAACCGTGGCCGTCCCGTGCTCCACCACTTTCTGCCCGATGCGCCGGTACTGAATCTCCGCCGGTGAAACTGCCAGCGAGGCGGTGATGCCACTATCCACCGTAACCGTAGCGGTGCGCGTCACCCGGCCGCCCGGGCCGCCCGCCATCAGGTTGTAGGTGGTGTTGGCCCGCGGCGAAACCAACTGCTCGCCGCTGGCAGCCACTGCCTTTCCGTCAAGCGTGACCTCGATAGCCTCCCCGGTCGCCCAACTCAACCGCGACGAATCCAGGCAGGCGATGCTCGCCGGATTGGCGGAGAAGCTGGTGATGACCGTCGGGGCCACAGCGACCGTGGTGCTGGCATGGCCAAACCTGACCCGGGGCAGCCCGCTCAGCTCCGAGCCTCGCGGCCACGCCGTCTTGTCCTGCCGGTTCTCCTTCGGGTGAATGATGACGCGCTCGTTGGCCCCCACCGTCACCTCGCCCGACCACAGCTCCTCGCCGTCGCGAGTGATGGTGAGCTGGTGCGTGCCCGGCGGGACAATTAGCTCCTGCTTCCAAATCCAAAAGTTGTTGTTGAACATGTCGGAGTGGCCGACGAGATAGTCCGGCGTCTTGCCGTTGAGCAGCACCGCCGCCTCTCCGTAGCGGCCGTGGCCGCTCTCAATCTGGATGCGCCCCCACGGCCCGTTGACTGTCCCCGGGATGGGCTCCATCGTGGTGCGCAGTTTGGTGTCTTGGCCAGCCATGACCGTGAATTTTTCCACGTGCGGCTTGTAGCCGTAGTTGTAAAGGCCCAGGGTGTGCTCCCCGGCGGGGAGCTTGTAGGCGCGCCCTTGCCAGACGAGCGGGCCGATCGCCTTCCCGTCGAAGAAAATGTACGCCCGCGTCGTACTGGTCCAGATTCGCACCCGGCCGTTCTGAGCGGCGGCGGGCGTGGCGGCGGCCAGCAGGAAGAGAACCGCAAGAGTCGCGGCGAGAGGGGTAACAGTTCGGCTGCGCATGGTCATCGGTCCTCCGCGAGAATTACCCAAGGGTCCGTTCTGCCGGAGGACCGTTCGTCCGCCAACCAGCGCCGGCG
>CAYTXK010000149.1:3430-3833 GCA_964441645.1 uncultured Acidobacteriota bacterium | reverse complement strand
CTTTGGTGCGAAGACGGATTCTATAGCCCGAGACGCAAGAATGTCAAAGAAAAATAGAGCGGGGGTCTCAGCGCGGAGGGGCGCCGAGGGGGGCGTGCTCAAGGTGGCGACGCGCCGGGCGCGGCGGCTCGCCCTCGCCCGCCAGCGGGTACTTCTTGCTCGCCACGCCGCCGTAGTAGCGGTGCTCACACTGCCCGCAGCGGTACGAGCGCAAGAAAATAACGGGAAGAACGAACAGCTCTAGGAAGGATTTGGCACGCGACCGGTGCACGTTGAGCGAGAGGCAATTGGGACAGCAGCGCAGCAGCATAGGCTTCATCCTCGCCTTGAAACCAGCAATCCGCGGTCCCTTTAGGTGTTACAACGCCAACAAACGCGGTTGCCGACGCAACCTATAGAACCC
>CAYTXK010000149.1:0-3420 GCA_964441645.1 uncultured Acidobacteriota bacterium | reverse complement strand
GAGGTAGTGCGCTAGGAGCCCTCCCCCACCCCACGGGTGCGCCGCGGCGGCGGTTCCAGCTTGAAACAGCCGTCCCAACTTGGAACCCGCACCCGGGGAGGGGGTCCTAATGGGGGTGCTATTCGCTCCTGACAGCCCGCGCCGAGACACCCTCTAGGCCCTCCTAAAAGCTAGGACATTTGACCTAGAGAGATTAGGAGCTTTGGTCTATTGGATCAGGGGCGCTCCGAGGGTACATTGTGCGTCAGGCGCAACCTGACGTCTCCCATAGACCAAGAGTTGCTCGGGCCGGGACCCCAAGTACCCGGCCCAAAGTTTTTTAGGCCGTCTGTACCTGTCCTCCGGCCAGTCTACCCCCCAGGTAAAAACCCGGTCCAGCCGCTCGCGCAGGGCCCGGCTCGGCTGGCGCTTCCCGTGCAGCACTCTCGTCCTGCGCGCAGTCGAAGGGGCGGCGGGAGGGGCTTCGGCGAGCGGGGACGGTCGCGGCGGCGTTCGGCGCGCCAGCACAGTTCTGGTTGAACCCAGCCTGCTGGCGGGCTAGAGTACTCAGCCACAACTGACCGGTTTGGTAAGGAGGCGAGCATGCGGGGCGGGCGAATGGCGAGAGTGTTTTCACTGGGTGGCTTGCTGCTGGTTTGCGGGGTCGCGGTGCTGGCCAAAGACAAGCTGCAAATCATCACCTTCGGGCCCATCCAGTGGCGCCGCGGGGCCACGACCGAAGTCACGATCCAAGGCAAGGGCCTGGAGACCATTCAGGCTCTCGAGCTGACGCCGCCCGACGGCGTCACCCTCGGGGAGCCCAAGCCGGCCGAGGCCGGCAAGAAGAAAGAGCAGCGCTGGACGAGCAGGGTCCAGGTGGACGCCGCGGCGGCCCCGGGCAGCCGGACGCTGGTGGTGGTGACGCCGGCGGGGCGCTCGGGCCCCTCCACGGTTTTCATCCCCTCGCATGTACCCGAGCTGTCCGAGCTCCGGGGTGAGTTGGCGATGTCCTCGCCGCTCACGGTGGGCTTCTCCGTCGTTGTCCATGACGAAGAAGCCGACCTGGCCGAGATGCCCTACACCATCGCGCAGGTCATCTGCAAGAACGGGGGCCGCTCGATGGAAGGCGATGGCATTGTCACCCAGCGCCGTGACGCCAAGACGGTGGTGGTGCGCTATGCCGTGATGTCCAACAGCCGTGTCAGCGGTGGCGGCTGCGTCCTGCAAGTGCGCGTAGTGGACAAAAAAGGCAACTCCAGCGAGTGGGCGACCACTCCCGTCACCTTCCCCTAACCCGCGCGCCCGGGTAGGGAGGAGGGACCTTAGCCGTGGGCGGGAACTTCCGAGGCCTTGCCACTCCCTTGCCTGATTGGTAGATTGGTCGCAGAGGTAACCGCGTGGCGTTTGACGACTACAAAATTGTTCTCTACCAGCAGGAGGAAGGCTCCTGGGTGGCCGAGATTCCGGCCATTTCTGGCTGCTATGCCTTGATGAACACTCGGGAAGAGGCCCTGGAAGAGCTGCGCGGGGTTTTTGCCATAATCGCCGAAGAGTATCGCCAGAAGGGCCTGCCGCTCCCCAAGGACACCACCGAAATCGTTCATGCCTAGCGCCACGGCGCGGGGAGGGGCTTGACCCCTCCCATCTGCGTAACCCCCCTCTATGTAAGACTAAACTACACTTGACTTACCTTTTGCTCTGTAGTAGGATGGCAGCGTACTCGGAGGACAGAACCTATGAAGGCGGATACCGCGGTGGTGACCTCGAAGGGACAACTGGTGATTCCGGCCCGGCTGCGGAAGCGCCTGAAGATCAAGAAAGGGACGCTGGTGGCGTTCACCGAGGATAACGGGCGGTTGGTGCTCCAGCCGATTACCCCGGAGTTCATCGCCAGTGAGCGCGGCTGCCTCAAGGGGAGCGGCGTGCTGGAACACCTGCTGGCCGAGCGCAAGAAGGACCGCTACCAGTGAAGCGCTACGTTCTGGATGCAAGTGCGCTGCTCGCCTTCTTTCAAGATGAGCCCGGGGCCGAAAAGGTGCAGGAGCTATTGGCACAAGCCGGCCAAGCGCAGCGACCGCTCCTAATGTCGGTCGTCAACTGGGGCGAAGTGATTTATGTCGTGTGGCAGCGGCGGGGGGAAGAAGCTGCTCGAGAGCGAATACGCGCCATGGCCCGCTATCCGTTGGAGATCGTCGACGCCGACCCGGAGATCACCTTACTGGCAGCCAGTCTGAAAGCCCAGCACAAACTCCACTACGCAGATTGCTTTGCGGCCGCCCTGGCCCACGAACGCAAAGCCGTCCTTGTCACCAGCGACAAAGACTTCGCCCAAGTCGAAAAACATATGAGCATTCTCTGGGCGAGTTAGTCACGGGGCCACTCCCCGCCCCCTGTCCCCTCACTTCGGCTACCAGGTGTGGATATGGGAGGGCCTTGCGTGTTTACCCTGAGGCAGCCGAAGGGTCGGAGCGCAGCGGAGACCCCGCTTGCCCGTCTGTCCCGAGGGAAGCGAAGTCGAAGGGGCCGCGGGCGTTGTCCCGGCAGCGATCGGCTAGAAGGAATTCAAGGGCTCCGGAGCCTTTGAGAGAACCGCGTAGGCTTCGGATGAACTCCAGCATGGGGCGTAGATCTTCGCTGCGAGGGTGCGCTTCCTGCTTTAGGGTCCTGGGTTTCTCTTTCATTCCCAAAACAGTCCAGCCCTTGAAAACCCGTTGATATACCAGCAGAATACAGAGTGAAAATAAAGCGAAGATTGGAGGCCAAATTGCAACGCAATGTACGGCAGATCGCGAAGTATATGCACCGCCACTGAAACGGCGCTGAGGATTCGTTGTGATACAAAGCTGAAGCCGACTAGAATGATTGTGCGTCAAGCTCGACTGGCGGCCGCTATCTTGGGGGGAGAGAATGGCGTATGAAGTGACCCATGGTGACTGCTTTGCTTGGCTGGCCGAGCGGAAACCAAACTCCATCCACGCCGTTGTAACTGATCCGCCCTTCGGCTTACTCGAATACAGAGAAGATCAACTGGAAAAGCTGCGCAAGGGACGGGGCGGGGTGTGGAGACTGCCACCCGTTCTTGATGGTGTGGAACGCAAGCCGCTCCCCCGGTTTACGGTTCTGTCAGGAGAAGAGCTGAAACACCTGACCAGGTTCTTTGAAAAATGGGGCAAGCTTGTGCTCAAGGTCTTGGTACCCGGTGGCCACATATTTGTCGCCTCAAACCCGCTGCTGACACCTTACCTCTCCTGGGCTCTTCTAGAGGCGGGGTTCGAGCGTCGAGGAGAGATTATCCGGCTAGTACGAACCCTACGTGGAGGCGACCGGCCAAAGCTTGCTGAGCAGGAGTTTGAGAATGTCTCGGTTATTCCCCGCGGTTGTTATGAGCCGTGGGTACTGTTTCGCAAACCAATCAGTGAGTCTCGAGTTTCGTTCAATTTA
>CAYTXK010000148.1:2808-5850 GCA_964441645.1 uncultured Acidobacteriota bacterium | reverse complement strand
GGTCATCAGCGCCAGGTACTGCTCCGGGGTCATGGCTCCGAAGAGCGGCACCTTCTCGGTCGGCCAGGCGAGATGGAAACGCATCAACGCCGAGAGGTACATGCCGACAAACACAGCCACCAGCGCCAGCAGGAAATACTGGATGCCGATGACCTTGTGGTCGGTGCTGAAGACCCAGCGGCGGATAAAGCCTCTCGGCGCCGCGTGCACGGCAAGGTGGGCTTCGGTAGCCATTCCTCTCTCCTCGGACGTCGCTTCAGAAACTCAGGGCGCGGCCTGCTCCACCAGCCACTGCTCGTAGTCGGCTGGCTCCAGGACTTTCAGCACCGTGCGCATGCGGTGATGGCCCAGCCCGCAGAGCTCGGCGCAGGCCACTTCGTACTCGCCCACTTTCGTCGCCGTGAAGTGCAGGCGAATTACCAGCCCGGGCACAGTGTCCTGTTTGAAGCGCAGTTCGCGCACAAAAAAGCTGTGGGTGACGTCTTTCGCCTTCAGCAGCACCACCACCTCGCGGTTCACCGGCACTGCCATCGTCGGCACCACCAGGTCGTCCCGGGCCGCCGGGTCGTTCGGGTCCAGGCCCACGAAATTCCCCGCGCCGTCGTTGATGTACTCCGGCGCTATCCGGCCGAACTGCCCGTCGGGCCCGGGGTAGCGGAAGTTCCATTGAAACTGCTGCCCGGTGATTTCCACCACCAGGGCGTTGGGGCCCGCCGTTTGACTGTGGTAGATGGCCCAAGCGTTTTCTGCCGCGTAGCCCAGGCCGACGAAGAGGATCAACGTGGCGGCGGTCCACAGGATTTCGAGCGTGTTGTTGCCGTGCGAATAGTGGGCGCGCTCCCCCCGGTCGCGGTAGCGCACCAGCGCAAACGCCAGCCCCAACTGGGACAGGAGGAAGACGATGCCCGTAATCCACAGCGTGCGTACGAACTGCTGGTCAATGGACTGGCCCAGCGCCGTCACCGACTCGGGGAACCACCAGGTGCGCGCAGTGAAAAAATAAATGGTGGAGAAAGTCAGGATAACCAGCAGCAGAGCAAACAGGGCCGCCACGGAGGCGGAGCCCCGACGGGATCGGTGGTTTCTCATCGTCTGTGGTTCGCCTCGCGGGGGGCTTGTCCCCCGCCGCTCTCGCACCGCTTCGAGCGGCCCCGGGGCCGGGACAGGAAGTAATGTGGTGCCAACAATGTGCTCAGAGGTCGGAGTCTACCTCCGCGCTTTTTCCCTGTCAATTGCCGTGGCGCGGCCTCCTCCGCTTCTTCCATCTTGACATCGCCGGGCAAGACGCCGCACCATAAGCGCCTCCCATGGCCGGCCTCGACAAACGCATTATGCCCCGCCTGCCGGTGACGGCGGGCAACTACGTCATCTATACCGAGGGCTCCGGCACCATCCGCGACATCAGCGCCGGCGGCCTCTTCATCGAGGATTCCGCCCCGCTCCCGGAGGGAACGGTTTTCAGCTTCGATGTCCGCGTCGGCAATAGCGATGTTCCCGTCCGCGGCACCGTGCGCCGCTCGGTTCCCGGCGTGGGGATGGGGGTTCAGTTCCAGCAGCTCTCGGGCGAGGGCAAGAATCAGTTGGAACGGCTCCTGGTCAGCCTGCAAAAAGCCCAGAAACCGGTCGCCAGGAAATCCTAGCCACGTCCCTGAGCCGTCTGCCCGCCATGGGAAGCGAAGTGCAGCTCCGCGCCTCGCTGCGCGCTCGGCTCGCCGCGGCGCGCCAGCGCAGCGACGAGTTGTTCGCTCTTCTGCGCTCGCCGGTTCTCTACGACCGCCCCATTCCCGAATGGCATCGCGTCGTTTTCTACCTCGGCCACTACGAAATTTTTGATTGGAACTTGATCTGCCGCGACGCTGCCGGGCAAGACTCCGCGCAGCCGGAGTTCGACGAGCTCTTTCGCATCGGCTTTCCCGCCGCCAACGGCCGCCGCACCGACCAGCCGCTCGACTGGCCCGCCGAAGACCTTATCCGCCAGGCCAACCAGCGCTGGCGCCGCGACGTGGACGCCTGCCTCGACACCGTTTCTTTTTCCAGCCCGCCCCACCCCTACCTCCGCCAGGGCTACGCTTTTGAGTACGCCATCGAGCACCGCCTGATGCACGCCGAGACGTTGACCTACAAACTCCACTGCCTGCCGCTAGAGAGCAAGATTCCTCCGCCGCAGAAACTTGAACTCACTGCGCCACCTGTTGAGCGACGCCGCATCGAAATTCCTGCGGGGCGGGCCACGCTGGGCCTGCGGCGCGCCGACAACAGCTTCTTTGGCTGGGACAACGAATACGAAGGGCACGCCGTTGACGTCCCCGCCTTCGCCATCGATTCCCACAACGTCACCAACGGCGACTACCTCGCTTTTGTGCGCGCCGGCGGCTACCGCGAGCGCTCGCTGTGGACCGATGCTGACTGGGCGTGGAAAGAAGCGCAGTCGCTCGAGCACCCGCTCTTCTGGGTGCGCCGCGGCGACGCCTGGCACTACCGCACCTTGTTTGAAGAAATTCCTTTGCCGCTCGCATGGCCGGTTTGCGTCAGCCAGGCCGAAGCCGCGGCCTACGCGCGCCGGGCGGGGAAGTCGCTCCCCACCGAAGCCCAGTTCCACCGCGCTGCCTACGGCGCGCCTGACGGCCGCGAGCGCCTTTTCCCCTGGGGCGATGAGCCGCCGGCTGCCCGGCACGGCAATTTCGATTTTGCGCACTGGGCGCCGAGGCCGGTGGGTGCGCATCCGGCGGGCACCAGCGCTTTCGGCGTGGCCGACTTGGTCGGCAACGGCTGGGAGTGGACTTCCACCGTGTTTGCGCCCTTTGCCGGCTTCGAGCCGCTGCCCTTCTATCCCACCTATTCCTCCTACGCCTTTGACGGGCGCCACTTCGTGCTCAAGGGCGGCTCGCACCGCACCGCCGCCTGCTTGCTGCGGCGCTCCTTCCGCAACTGGTATTTGCCGCACTTTCCCTACGTGTACGCCAAATTCCGCTGCGTCGAAAACTAAGCCGGTCAGCGACAGATCGGCGAAAACCGCCTCAGACAGCCAGATTTTCGCTACAC
>CAYTXK010000148.1:0-2798 GCA_964441645.1 uncultured Acidobacteriota bacterium | reverse complement strand
AAGTGGAAGGAGGGCAAACTATGGTCTATCTGACAGCCTTATGGCTTCCCATGCTGCTTTCGGCGGTGGTGGTCTTCCTCGCCAGTTGGGTGATGCACATGCTGCTGACCTATCACAAAAGCGATTACAAGAAGCTGCCCAACGAGGACAGGCTGCTGGGGGCTTTGCGCGGTGAAAGTCTGCCTCCCGGCACCTACATGTTTCCCCATTGCGCCAGCCACAAGGATATGGGCTCGGCCGAAATGATGGAGAAGTTCAAGAAGGGCCCGGTCGGAATCCTCACCGTGATGCCCAGCGGCCCGCCGGCCATGGGGAAGTACCTGGGGCTGTGGTTTGCTTTCTGCCTGCTGGTCAGCGTTTTCGTGGCCTACGTGGCCGGGCGCACGCTCAGCGTCGGGGCCGCGTACCTGGCGGTGTTTCGCATCGCCGGCACTGTGGCTTTTGTGGGCTACTCGATGGGCCACATCGCCGACTCGATTTGGAAGGGCCAGGCGTGGAGCGTCACCCTCAAACATATGTTCGACGGGCTGGTGTATTCGCTTCTCACCGCTGGCATGTTCGGCTGGCTCTGGCCCCGCTAACGACAGAACGGTTGTCGGAGGAGCGCAGCAACAAGGAAGCGGCCGCCGCCGAAGCCTTTCAAGTTCCCTACGCCGGGGTGGCGGAATCGGCAGACGCGAGGGACTTAAAATCCCTTGCCCCGAAAGGGGCGTGTGGGTTCGACTCCCACCCCCGGCACCACTGCTTCCCCGGTCTCTTGCGCCGGAAGATAGAAGCCGCACACCGTGTTCCCGCCCCGGCGCACAGGATGAAACCATCCCCACCTCAGATGGCACGATGGGCGGCACATCACCTAACCAATATTCCTGACGAAGACTTGCTGGCCATGCACCGCATGAGTCCCTTACGTTCTTGTTCCTCTAAATCCTAACGCCCTTGCGCCCGGGTCAAACCTTGACAAGATTCTTTATTGACAAAGGTAAGTAAACTACTTTATTGGTGGTGCTATTCTTCGCCCCGTAACACTTAGGCGCGACTGTCCGTTCATTTGGCATTTTCCGACTGCATAGGTCGGAGCGAGGACGGCTCACATGGGGGATCATTTCTATACGACTGACGTGCCGGAAAGAGACGCGGCGCTTACGCGCGCTGGATATCACTACGAACGTGTCGAGTGTTACGTTTTCCCCGTCGGCCCAAGCGCCACCCCCACCGTACCGGGTACAACGCCGCTGCTTCGCCTCTTTAACCCCGACACCGGTGATCACTTCTACACGACATCCAGCACTGAGGCGCACAATGCCGTTAGCGGCGGGGGCTACAGATCAGAGCAAATTTCCTGCTTTGTGTTTCCGGGACCTGCGCCCGGAGCTGTGCCATTATTCCGCCTTTGGAATGGAGAAAACGACCACTTCTATACAATTTCTACTGCGAATCGCGACTCTGCGATCAACGATGCCGGTTATACACTGGAACTCATTGCATGTTACGTCCTCGACACGCAAACACCGATTTCCAGCCCTTTCTTTCGGCTGTACAAACCGGGACGTGGGTTCTGGGATGACGTAGGCGATTTTTTCTCCGGCGTCGGCAACGCTATAGGCGGCTTGATCACGACGGTCGGCGGCGCAGTCGTAGACGGACTGGATGGGGTTTTTGGTTGGCCGCTTGATGCCGGCGCGTGGCTCTTGGAAAACACGATATTCAACATTCCTTGGGTCGGGGGGGCCTTGCGTGATTTCTGGAACGGAGTCCTCACCATCGGCTGGGGCATTCTCTCGTTCTTCGACAGTATCGCTGGCAGCCTTGGTTTCCGACCTGAGAAACGAATGAAGATCATGGTGATCGTCCAGTTGGATGAACTCGGGAATACGGTCACGACTTCCGCAAAGATACTGCCTCTGCTTCAGGCTGCCATTGACACATTCAAGAATCAGGCAAATGTTCGTTTGTTACCGGTTGGTCCGTTCATCTTCTCGTCTCCGTTCCAGGATCTACCCAGCGCGAGCGGCGACTACATTCTGACCGAAACCGACCGCAGTGGTGCCGACACACTTAACGTGAACTGCGATGATGATCTCCTATATGACGACGTTGGGAGCATCGGTACGAAGTTGAATACCAAGCTCTCGCGAGACCTCTTTTTCGCAGGTTGGCGTCGCGTTCTGGGTTATGGGGCGCCCGTTGCTGCCTTCGCTGTACGATCCTTCAAGAACAAGCACAGCTCGGGTTGCTCACTCGGCCCGCTTGCCGACTACGTGGTGGTCAATTTCAACGGTGTAAGTTCCGTGAGGGTCTTGCCGCATGAACTCGGGCATGCCTGCAACCTTTGGCATCCTCGGCTGGGAACGGGCGAGGCACCCGATCCTGACAACCTCATGACTCCAGATGGGAAAGGCGGCGTGGGTTTTTCGCTGAACTCAGATCAAATTGTCCTGCTCCGCGCATCGCGCCACGTTACGTATTTCTAGGTACGCTGAGGATGACTGTAATTCTCAGCGATAAATCATCTCTCTCCCCGCCCCCGGCACCAAATTCCCAATTAGCGGAAGAGGTCGCGGTCAGCGGGGCGAAGCAAGTCGCGGCCGGAGCCGGGAGCGGGGTCGTAGTGATATCCCTTGATGAGCGCCACGGGCACGCCGGTGGTCTTTTTCATCACCAGCTCGGCGGCAGCCGCCAGCTCGTCAGCGACGGCGACTACCGTGACCTGCAAGGTTTTACCGTGTGTGTCGGGCTGGCCGCGGTAGTCGAGCAGCGGCGCCAGCCTCTGGCGCACGGAATTGACATTCCAACTGGCG
>CAYTXK010000147.1:3485-5887 GCA_964441645.1 uncultured Acidobacteriota bacterium | reverse complement strand
TTTCTCCCCTGAACAAAATCAGCAACCCAGCCGCCCTCACTATTAGAAAAATCCCCGGCCCTGTCAATCCCCTTTTTTTTGCGCGCCTCGGGCGGCGGGCTCTGCCTTGACGCCCTGGGCGCTTTTGACTAGAGTGAAGCCCCCAAATGGCGGAGGGGAAGAGCAAGTCACCGGCCCCGCCGTTCCCTTCACTGTTTCCGCGGGAGGATTCATGACCCCCAAGGAAGTCCTATTGTTGGCCGAGCGGCAAAAAGTGCAGATGGTGGACATCCGCTTCACTGACCTGCCCGGACTATGGCACCATGCCTCCTTCCCCATCGAAGAGGTCGAAGAGAAATCGTTCGAGGAGGGATTTGGATTCGACGCCTCCAGCATTCGCGGCTGGGCGGCGATTCACGAAAGCGACATGCTGCTCGTCCCCGACGCCGGCACGGCGCTGCTCGATCCCTTCCGCGACGTCGCCACCCTGTGCCTCATCGGCGATGTGGTGGACCCCGTCACCCGCCAGGCCTATCCCCGCGACCCGCGCCACCTGGCCAAGAAGGCGGAAGCCTACCTGAGTTCCACGGGACTTGCCGATGTGGCTTACTTCGGGGCGGAGGCCGAGTTCTTCATTTTCGACAACATCCGCTTCGACCAGCGCGAGAATTACGCCTTCTACTACATTGACGCCGAAGAAGGCCGCTGGAACTCCGGCCGCGAGGAGCGCAACCTCGGCTACCGCCCGCGCCACAAGGAAGGCTATTTCCCCGTTCCCCCCACCGATCATTACCAGGACTTGCGCACTGAGATGGCGCTGGCCTTGCAGCGCTGCGGCCTCCAGGTCGAATGCCACCACCACGAAGTAGCCTCGGCGGGCCAGGCGGAGATTGATTTCCGCTACGCGCCGCTGGTGCGCGCCGGCGACAATATGATGCTGTTCAAGTATCTGGTGCGCAATGTCGCCCACCAGCACGGCAAGACCGTGACCTTTATGCCCAAGCCGCTTTTCCAGGACAACGGCTCCGGGATGCACACCCACCAGAGCCTGTGGCTGCGCAACAAGCCGCTCTTCGCCGGCGACCTTTACGCCGGACTGAGTCAGACTGCGCTCTACTACATCGGCGGGTTGTTGAAGCACGCTCCGGCGCTGGCGGCGCTGGTGGCGCCCACCACCAACTCCTACAAGAGGCTGGTGCCGGGCTTTGAAGCGCCGGTGAATCTCGCCTACTCGCAGCGGAACCGCAGCGCCGCCGTGCGCATTCCCGTTTATTCGCCCAGCCCCAAGGCCAAGCGCGTCGAGTTTCGGCCGCCTGATCCTTCCTGCAATCCCTACCTGGCGTATTCCGCCATGCTGATGGCGGGGCTCGATGGCATCGAGGAGGAGATTGACCCGGGCGAGCCGCTTGACCGCGACATCTACGAGATGAGCGGAGACGAGCTGAAGGCGGTGCCCTCGCTCCCCGGCTCGCTCGAAGAGTCGCTGCGCGCCCTCCACGACGACCACAAGTTTCTGCTCAAAGGCGACGTCTTCAGCCGCGAACTTGTCGACCTCTGGATCAACTACAAGATGGAAAAAGAAGTGAACGCCATCCGCATGCGGCCGCACCCTTACGAGTTCGCCCTGTACTACGACTTGTAATGCGTTGTAATGCGAAACCGCGGCGCCGTCAGTTGTCTAAGCCGCAGGTGGATGCTATTGTGGAAAGCGGCGGGTCGCCCGCGAGGCGAGCCGCCCCCTATGGCTAAAGAGAAACCAGCGGAGAAACGTACCACTAGCAATCGCCTCGACCCCTTCGGCGCTCGCGCTGTGCTCGAAACCGCCGGCGGCCGCGCCACGCTCTATCGTCTCGACCGCTTGGAGAAGGCGGGCCTGGGCGCGGTCTCGCGACTGCCGTTCTCCATCAAAGTCTTGCTCGAGGCCCTGCTACGGAATTTCGACAACGACCTGATTACCGAACAAGATATTGCCGCGCTGGCCGCCTGGAACGCGCGGCAGCCGGCCGACCGCGAGCTGCCCTTCAAGCCGGCCCGCGTGGTGCTGCAAGACTTTACCGGCGTGCCAGCAGTGGTGGACCTGGCAGCGATGCGCGCCGCGGGCCAGCGGCTGGGCGGCGACCCTTCGCGTATCAATCCCGCTGTTCCCGTGGATCTGGTCGTGGACCACTCTGTGCAAGTGGACGAGTTTCGCTCGCCTTTGGCCGTGATCAAGAACGCCGACTTCGAGTTCCGCCGCAACCGTGAGCGCTACGAGTTTCTGCGCTGGGGGCAGAAAGTTTTCGCCAACTTCCGCGTTGTGCCGCCCGCCACCGGCATCGTCCACCAGGTGAACCTGGAGTTTCTCGCCAAGGTGGTGCTGGCCCAGGAGGAGGACGGGGAACGCCTGCTCTTTCCCGACACGCTGGTGGGCACCGACTCGCACA
>CAYTXK010000147.1:2930-3451 GCA_964441645.1 uncultured Acidobacteriota bacterium | reverse complement strand
TCAACGGCCTGGGCGTGCTCGGCTGGGGCGTGGGCGGGATTGAAGCCGAAGCGGTGATGCTGGCCCAGCCGCTCTACTTCCTCACTCCGCCGGTGGTGGGCTTCAAGCTCGAGGGGCGGTTGCGCGAAGGCGTCACCGCCACCGACCTCGTCCTCACCGTCACCGAGATGCTGCGCAAGAAAGGCGTGGTGGACAAGTTCGTCGAGTTTTACGGCGACGGCCTCTCGCAGATGACCCTCGCCGACCGGGCCACCGTCGCCAACATGGCGCCCGAATACGGCGCCACCATGGGCTTCTTCCCGGTGGATGCGGAGACGTTGCGGTATATGCGGTATACCGGGCGCACCGAGGAAGAAGTGGACCGCGTTGAGCGCTACTCGAAAGAGCAGGGGCTGTTTCGCACCGACCAGACCCCCGAGCCGGTCTTCAGCGACACGCTGGCGCTCGACCTCGCCACTGTCGAGCCCAGCCTCGCCGGCCCCAAGCGCCCGCAGGACCGCGTGCCGCTCTCGGCGATGAAG
>CAYTXK010000147.1:2415-2920 GCA_964441645.1 uncultured Acidobacteriota bacterium | reverse complement strand
CTGCTCCGGTCAAGGAGCGCGGCTACGGGCTGGGCGCCGACGCGCTGGCGCGGCGCGCCACGGTCAGCGCCAACGGCAGCAAAGCCGAGTTGACTCACGGCGCTGTGGTCATTGCCGCCATCACTTCCTGCACCAATACCTCTAACCCGTCCGTCATGCTGGGCGCCGGCCTGCTGGCCCAGAAAGCCCGGGGGCGCGGGCTGAAAGTTCCGCCCTACGTGAAGACGAGCCTGGCGCCGGGCTCGAAAGTGGTCACTGAATACTTGCGCGCCGCCGGAGTCACAAACGCGCTCGAAGAGCTGGGCTTTCATCTGGTGGGCTACGGCTGCACGACTTGCATCGGCAACAGCGGGCCACTGCCGCCTGAAGTGGCCCAGGCGGTGACGGAAAACCAACTGGTCGCCGCCTCCGTGCTCTCGGGGAACCGCAACTTCGAAGGGCGCATCCATCCTCAGGTCAAAGCCAACTACCTGGCCTCGCCGCCGCTGGTGGTGGCTTACGCGCT
>CAYTXK010000147.1:0-2405 GCA_964441645.1 uncultured Acidobacteriota bacterium | reverse complement strand
TTGAACGCGCAACCGCCACGCCCGCGTCGTCTGGCTTACGCGCTGGCGGGCACGGTGGATATTGATTTGACTCGGGAGCCTCTGGGTAAAGGCTCCAGCGGCGATCCGGTTTATCTGCGCGACATCTGGCCCTCGCAGGAAGAAATCACCGAGACCATCCGCCGCGTCGTCAAGCCGGAGATGTTTCGCCAGTCCTACGCCAACGTCTGGGAGGGCAACGAGACTTGGAACGCCATTCCTGTCAGCGGCGGCGCTCTCTACGAGTGGCGGGCGGATTCGACCTACATCCAGGAGCCGCCCTTCTTTACCGAGCTCAAGCGCGAACCGGCGCCGGTGGGCGACGTCCGCGGCGCGCGCGTGCTGGTGATGGTCGGCGACTCCGTGACCACCGACCACATTTCGCCCGCGGGCGACATCGCCCTCGACAGCCCCGCCGGGCGCTTCCTGCGCGAGCGCGGCGTCGAGAAGCGCGACTTCAACTCCTACGGCTCCCGCCGCGGCAATCACGAAGTGATGATGCGTGGCACCTTCGCCAACATCCGCCTGAAGAACTTGTTGCTGCCGGGCACCGAGGGCGGAATCACCGCGCATTTTCCCGAGGGTGAGCAGATGAACATCTACGACGCGGCCATGCGCTATCGCTCGGAGGGCGTGCCGCTGGTGGTGATAGCCGGCAAGGAATACGGTAGCGGCTCCTCGCGCGATTGGGCGGCCAAGGGGCCGATGCTGCTCGGAGTGAAGGCGGTGCTGGCCGAAAGTTACGAGCGCATCCACCGCGCTAATCTGGTGGGCATGGGAGTGCTGCCGCTCCAGTTCAAGCCGGGCGAGAATCCTTCTTCGCTCGGGCTGACCGGGCGGGAGGTGTATGACATCACCGGCATCCGCGACGACATTCGACCGCGGCAGGAAGTGACCGTCACCGCCACGGGCCCTGACGGCGCCAAGAAAAACTTCCAGGCCATCGCGCGCCTGGATTCGTCCATTGACGTCCGCTACTACCGCAACGCCGGCATCCTGCCTACAGTGCTGCGCAGCCTGCTCGGCAGCAGATAACCCGGCAACATTCGGTTGTCATCCCGAAAGCCCGCTTCTTGCCCTGCGTCAGATTCCTGACTAAGATGAGGGCCCGCAAGGGAAGTCGGCGGAGCGGGAATTCATGCGCACGAGCTACAACGGCGTTGCTGTACCGTCCGACGGCCAGCCCATCGAGTACCGCGAGGGAAAGTTTCTCGTCCCCGACCATCCCATCATCCCTTTCATCGAAGGTGACGGCACCGGGCGCGACATCTGGCGGGCGTCACGGCGCGTGTTCGACGCTGCGGTGGAGAAATCCTGCGGGGGAAAACGGCGCGTGGCCTGGCTCGAGGTCTTCGCCGGCGAGAAAGCCTTCAACCGCTTCGGCACCTGGCTCCCCGACGATAGCGTCGAAGCCATCCGCGACTTTCGCATCGCCATCAAGGGGCCGCTGACGACGCCTGTCGGTGGCGGCATCCGCAGCCTGAACGTGACCCTACGACAGGTGCTCGAGCTCTACGCCTGCGTGCGCCCGGTGAAGTGGTACGAGGGCGTGCCCTCGCCGGTGCACCACCCCGAGCGCATGAACGTAATCATCTTTCGCGAGAACACCGAGGACGTCTATGCCGGCATCGAATGGCCCGCCGGCAGCGAGGAAGCGAAGAAAGTGATTGCCCTGGTCGAGGCGCTGGGGAAGAAAATCCGCCCGGACTCGGGCATCGGCATCAAGCCCATCTCCCGCACCGGCACGCAGAAGCTGGTGCGGCGGGCGCTCGGCTACGCGCTCGCGAACGGCCACCGGCGGGTGACGCTGGTTCACAAGGGTAACATCATGAAGTTCACGGAAGGCTCCTTCCGCGACTGGGGCTATGAGCTGGCGCGCGGCGAGTTTCGCGAGCACATTGTTACCGAGCGAGAAAGTTGGATTCTCGATAACCTGGATAAGACGCCCGGCCTCAACGTCGAGGCCAACGCGGCTCTGATCGAACCCGGGCTGGAGGCCGCCCCGCCGGAGTTCCAGCAGACAATCAATCGCGAGGTGAAAGAATGCCTGGACGCCATCGGCCGCACCCACGGGGCGGGGAAGTGGAAGGGAAAGATTCTGGTCAACGACCGCATCGCCGACTCGATGTTCCAGCAGGTGCTGCTGCGCGCCGATGAATATGACATCCTGTGCACGCCCAACCTGAACGGCGACTACCTCTCCGATGCCTGCGCCGCGCAAGTGGGCGGGTTGGGGATGGCGCCCGGGGCCAACATCGGCGACGGCTACGGGCTGTTCGAGGCCACGCACGGCACCGCGCCCAAGTACGCGGACAAAGACGTGATTAATCCCAGTTCGGTGATGCTCTCGGGCGCCATGCTGTTCGAGTTCATCGGCTGGCCGGAGG
>CAYTXK010000146.1:0-5932 GCA_964441645.1 uncultured Acidobacteriota bacterium | reverse complement strand
CTCCACCCCGCTAACCGAAACTGAGCCGAGCAGCGCTCCCAAGCGCTGGCGGCGCTCGGTGAGCGGACGGTCGAGCAGCAACTCGCCCTCGGCGGCGAGCAAATCGAAGACCAGAAAATTCACCGGAACTTCCTCGCGTAGCCATAGGTCGGGCTGCTTGCGCCCCAGGCGCTTCTGCAAAGCCGTGAAGGGCAGCGGGCGCCCGTCGCGCCAGGCCACGATTTCGCCGTCCAGAATGAACTCGCCCGGAAGGGCCGCCACCGCCGGCAACAACTCGGGGAATTCGACAATGGCGTCGAGCGTGCGTGAAAAAAGCTTCGCCTCCCCGCCCTGCTTGTGTGCCTGAGCACGGATGCCGTCGTACTTGTCCTCGACCACCGCCCCGCCCTTGAGGATTTCCGCCACCTCGGCGGCCGTCGCGGCCGCCGTGGCCAGCATGAAGCCAATAGGATGGAAGAGGCGCAAGCGCGCCTCGGCCAGCTTGTCCGCCGCCGCCAGCCGCAGCGTCTCGCCGATGTCGCCGGTCAGCATGTTGGCGCGCTGCACCTCGGCCAGCGGCCGCTCGAAGGCGCGCGCCACCGCTTCTTCGACCAGATTGTCTTTCAGCCCGATGCGCAGATCGCCGGTGACAATCTTGGCGAGATACTTAGCTTCGAGCGGGGTGGCGCGCCGGAGCAATTCTTCCAGCAGGCCGACCTTGGCGGCGCCCCCGCGCAAGGCGGCCAGCTTTTCAAAAGCCTCCGTGACCTCTGCGAGCGACAACCCTTCGCCGCCCGCTCGCCCGCTCAGCAACTCCTCCGTCATCCCGCCCAGGTCGCCATGGCGGCGATAGACCTCGTACATGGCTTCGCGGCTGAGGCCGGTGATTTTCCCCAGCGCCTGCCCGAAGCCGGCGCCGCTAACGCCGAGAGTTTTTTCTTCGCGTCGGGGGAAAGGCCCGCCGGTGAGGAAGACGGCGGCGCGGGCGGCGTCCTCGGGCGCGAGCCGGCGCAGGTAGTCGGCTACCAGGCGGAGTTTTTCGGTTTTCTTCGAGGTCGAGGCCACCGCCTCGCAGACTTCCGCCCAGCGCCGCATGGCGCCGGCATTATGGCACGCCGGCGGTGACGCCTCGCAATTGACAGCGCACGAGGCCAGGAGTAGCCTCGGGACAATTCCCCTCGGGAGGGGCGCACGATGCAATTGAAGATTGCAGAACGGCAGGTGGGCGAGGTGACGCTCCTGGAGCTCGAGGGGCGGCTGACGCTGGGCGACGAAACCAATGCCTACCGCCAGCACGTCAAGCAACTGCTGGACGTCCGGCGGAGCAAGATTATTGTCCGCCTGCTGAAGGTCAACCGTTTGGACAGCGCCGGGGTGGGGGTGCTGCTCGCCTCCGTGAAATCGGCGCGCAGCGCCGGCGGCGACCTGCGTCTGCTCGAGCTCTCTCAGCAGGTGCGCGATGTTCTCACGCTGATCGGAGTGGTCACCAAGCCCGACGTGGTGCGCATCTTTCTTAACGAGCAAGAAGCTCTTGAAAGCTTCCCGCCCACGCTAGCACCCTCGGGCGTTCCCCCGGTGTAAGAAAGCCCTCAACCCTCTGCGCTGTGCGGCTACGGCGCGTTGGGATCCACGGGCCCGCCCTCGGCCTCGGTGCGGTTCTTGTGGCTGATGGACTGCGGGAACTTCACCGTGCCATTGGGGGCCGCGGCGCCATGCGGCCACCAGAGGTGGAAGATGATACCGTCGGTCTTGGAGGCGGCTTCCGCGATCTTAGCGGCTTCTTCGGGACTGCGGTCGAGCACCTGCACGCGCCCACTGGCAATTTCGAGCGTGTGGTCGTGGTAGTGCTTGTTCCAGAGGTCGAGCCGCACGTGGCTGCGGGTCACCGTCTTGGCGATCATGTACTCGATCTGCACCAGTAGGGCGTTCGGCTCGGTGGACTCGTAGATCAGGCACTCCAGCACTTCAGGGTTCACCGCCTTGCAATAATGGTGGTAGGGCCCCATCACCATGCCTTCCACCACGTGCGGGGCCACCACGTGGATGTCGTGGCCGTCGGCCGGCGTCAGCTTCTTCATCGGCATCTGTTCCATGGGTTTCTTCATTTCCTGCGCCGACCCGGGCAAGGCCAGAACGGCGAAGACAACCAGGCAAATCAGGACCAACACCAGACTGCTCTTCCGCATGGCTTTCCGCCTCCAGTGAGTTTTTTGGAATGAACCGTCGGCCTCACCTATACCCGAAGCAGGGCGGCGGCGTCAATTGCCGACCGGCGGGCCGGCAGAAGCTTCAGACCGATTCCGTGGCCAGCGACTCCAGCGTCTTCTCGACGAAATTCACCACCATGCGGCGGTGGCGTGGATAGGTTCCGACGAACTCGATGCCGGCCCGGTGTCCGCCCGTCTCGCCCGGCAGCGCGCCGTCCGAGAGGCGCATGATGCGCCCGGCAAAATGCAGCGGCTCCAGGCTGTGGGGCAGCGTGAACTCGACGTTCACCTCCGTGTCCTCCGCCAGCGCTTCCTCCAGCGATACCAGCATACCGCTGCCGCTCAGATTCAGGCACTGGCCGTACAACTGCCGGTGCCCGACATGCACGCGCACGCGCAGGTTGATGGGAGCGCGCTGGTAATTGCGCCGCTCATCCAGCATAGCCCCGCGGGTGGCGTTCAGCAGGTGGCGCAACTGCGTTACGCTCACCGGCTTCTGCAGGAAAAAATTCACCCCCGCCTTGAAGCTCTCCTGGAGCGCGCCGGCGGTCAGCTGCCCGGTCAGCATCACCACCGGGATGCGCTTGTTCGACCGCGAGCTGCGGATGGAGCGCGTCAGCTCCAGGCCGTCCATCTCCGGCATTTTCCAGTCCACGATGGCGCCGTCGAATTTGTCGCGGTTGGCCAGCTCGGCGGCGTGCACGCTGTTGGTGAGCAGGCAGGGCTCGGCGCCCATTTCCTGTAGCAGCTCGCCCAGCAGGCGCAGCAGCCCCTGGTTGTCGTCCACTACCAGGATGCGCGGTTTGAACTCCACGGCTAGCGCTCGCTTGGCGGCTCCCGCGGGGGCCGCGCTCTCTATTCGCCCGTCTTCCCCAGGCCGGACGCCTGCGATGTAAATTTCAAAATCTCGTCGCGCTGCTCGGTGCTGATCTTGAGAAACTGCACCGCCACCTGGTTGCCCGGGGTCACCCGGGCCACCTCGGTGTCCAGCTCAAAGGCCCGGTTGCTGCGCGGCAAGGTGAACCGCACCGCGAGCTTCGCGCCTTGTTCCGGCGGCGACTGAATCGTCAGCAACAACCCGCTGCAACTGATGTCCACGCTCTGCCCGGTGCTGTGTTTGTTCCCCCAGTGGCACTCCACCGCCATGCGCACCGGCACCCGCGTATAGCGCCGGCGCTCTGCCAGCATGGCGCCGCGGCTGGCGTTCAGCAGCCGCGCCAGCTCCGCCTGCCCGAAGGGCTTGGAGAGAAAAAAGGTCACGCCGGCCTTGAAGCCGGCGGCGATGGCTTTCGTGTTCTTGGCGGCGGTGATCATGGCCACGGGGATGGTCTTGTTCGACTTCGAGCGCCGGATCATCTTGGTCAGGTCTTCCCCGCCCACTTCCCCCATTTCCCAATCGAGAAAGGCGCCGTCGAACTTGGTTTTGTTGACCAGGATGGCGGCTTCGCGGCCGCTGGCCATGCAGTGGGGCACGGCGCCCATCGCCTTGAGCGCCTCGTCGAGCTGGCGCAGCAGGGCCGGGTCGTGTTCCACCACCAAAATTCTGGGCTTGGGCGACATTCCCACGTTCCCCCCCCAGCCCCGATCCCGACGATTCGGGATTCGGGGCGAGGCGATGATAGGCAGCCCTCGCGCCCCTGTCAACGCACTTTGCCCCGCTCCCAACTTCACCTGCAGTGGTGGTGCAGACATTCCTGTCTGCCGAGAGCCCGCTTCCTTAACGCGGAGAGGACGCGGATCCTGCGACGCTTTTGCGCGGCGGGGCAGCGGCCAAAGTCACCAGTTGGTGGTGGCCGAAGGTCAACACGTCGGTGGGGCAGACGTGGATGCAAATCCCGCAGCCGATGCAGCTCGAGTTCCACATCCCGAAGGCCTCGCCCTTGAGGGCGTGCTTCATCACGTCCACGCCCACTTCGCAATAGCGCGTGCACAAATTGCAGGCGATGCAGCGGTGCTTGTCGGCGGAAATCCGGAACTGACTGGCACGCGGCGAGTGCGACCCCACCAGATTCATCACGCCCACCACCGGGCACCAGTAGCGGCACCAGATTTTTCCGCCCAGGAAGAAATACACCGCCACCGGGATGATGGCGATGAGGAACAGGTCCACCGTGTAGGAATAGAACTGGCTCAGGCTGACGCCGGCTACGGAAAAATCGTACCCGGCCGCCACCAGCACCGTGGCCACCGCCGCGAACCCGGTGACGAAATAGAGCTGCCGCTCCCGGCGGGTGTTGCCGACGCCTTTGGGCGAGTAGTGCCGCCAGGGGTCGCCCAGCGTCTCGGCCAGCCCGCCGCAGCCGCACACCCAGGTGCAGAATTTCTTGCCCTGAAAATACGTCGCCACCGGCACCGCAATCAGAATCAGCCCCAGGCTCCACCACCACCAGAAGGCGCTCGCCTGAAAATGCGTCACCGTCCCGGGATGGAAAACCAGCGGCCAGGGATAGAGCAGCCCCCAGGAGCGCCAGTCCTTGAGCACGTAAATGGGAAGCAAGAAGAAAAACACCACCTGAAAGAAAATCAGCGAGGCCAGCCGCAGCGTCTGCTGCCCGCCGTAGGCCGTCTTTACGCGCCAGCGAAAGCTCCGCCAGCGGCGAATGGCGCGCACCCCGAAAACCAGCATGACAAGCGTGTAGAGCAGCGGATAAAGCGACCCCAGGTCCCAGGTCATCTCGGGAATTCCCACCAGCGCCGGCGTGCGCACCATCACCACGCCGGGGGCAAACTTCTTCAGGATGTAAAACGCCCCCACCGCCAGCACGCTCAGCAGAAACAGCATGTAGCGCTTCCAGTTCCAGTCGCGCTCGTAGGCGATGTGGATTTTGCGGAAGAAGGCCAGCGGCAGTTCGGTCGAGTCCACGCCGAGAAACGGAAAGACCAGGTCGTTCTTCAGCCGCAGCCGCGGCTCATCCGGCGTTTCCAGCACCACCGCGTCGCGCTCCACCTCGCGCACCCGTGCCCGCGCCAGACGATTGACCTGTCCCGCCGCCACTTTGTCTTCGAGCGCGCCGACCAGCGAGCCCTCGGCTTCTTTCAATTCCGCCGCCGCATACGCCAGCGTGACCCGGTTCGCCGGCGCCAGCGCCAGCGCCGTCTCCAGCGCTTCGTTGCTGCCGCCCACCACCAGGATATCCCGCTCGCGGTGGGCGCCCGCCTCGGGCGGCTCGTAGAAAATTTTCGGCGCTTCCTCCTGGCCAACGTCGAGCCGCAGCAAGTGAACCAGCTTCCCCATGCAGAGGATGACGCGGTCGCAGATGTAGCTGCGCTTATCCGTCACCACGCGGAACTTGTCGGTCTTCTGGATATCGGTGACCGTTTCGCCCAGGCGCGCGTTGAGCGTGACGCCCGCCAACTGCCGCTCCCATTCCTCCACCACTTCGCCCACCCGGACGCCGGTGCGCTCGTCCACCTCCTCCCACCACAGCGCCCCTGTGGTTTCGCGCTCGCCGGTCGAGGCGTAGAAGAACGGCTGGTGCTTGGCAAAAGCTTTGAGCGTGGCGAACAGCCGCCGCCGCTCCAGCAGCAGATAGCCCCGGTGCGGTTGTGTCATCCCGAGTCCCGAATCCCGAACATCGGGGTTCGGGGCGAGGGATCTGTTTTTCTCCGCTTCCGTGTTCTCCCGCGCCGCTTTTTCAAACTCCAGCGCGGCGCTCACCCCCGCCGGGCCGCCGCCGATGATGATGACGTGGGCGTCGCAGGGCGGTTTGCACTCCAGCGGCTGGGCGAGCAGATAGCGCGCCACT
>CAYTXK010000145.1:0-5940 GCA_964441645.1 uncultured Acidobacteriota bacterium | reverse complement strand
TTTACAGCGATATCGTGAACACCCCCGGGGTCGAGCACCACGTCTTGAGCCATTGCACCATCGCGCCCTTCGTGGTGGACCCGATGCTCATCAAAAAACTTTCGGAGACGCTCCTGCCCAAGAGCCCTATTCATTTGCCGCACCTGAGCACGCATCCAGAGAAAAGAGCCCTGACCCCGCTGGCCGGGCTCGAGACCGGCTCGGTGCGCATGGCCAAAAAGATTATGCCCAGCAAGGCCGTGCCCTTCTCGATTGACGACTGGCCCAGCGTGGTGCTCGAAGGCCTGCGGGTGATGAACGCGAACAACTGGTTCCCCATGATGACCCTCATGATCGGCAATCCCGGCGAAACCGACGAGGACGTCAAAGCCACCCTCGACCTCATCTACGAAATGGAGCGGCGCGGCCTGTTCGCTTTCCTCGTCCCTTCGGTGTTCACGCCGCTGCACGACACCCGCATGGAGCACGAAAAGGGCGTCACGGAAACCAGCCAGCTCAGCCCGCTGCAGTGGCAGTTGATCATGAAGTGCTGGAAGCTGAATCTCCGCCCCGGCCAGTACAGTTGGTGGGGGCCGACGGCCTGGCGGCTGGGGGCGCTCGCCATGTGGGCCTACAAACTGCGGCGGCTCAACGGCCGGCACTTCACCTGGCCGCTCTTTATGTTCGCCAGCCTGCTGCCCGAGCGCCTGATGGAAAAGATGGGGAAGATTTACCTCGGCCGGCCGCTCCAGACCAAGACGCGCCAGGAGCTCATCGCCTCCCTGCGCCCGAACTTCTGGCAGTATTTGCGGCCCGACAACGGCGGCCTCCCCGAAGGCTACACCCCGCCGCCCCCCGGCCCCAAACCCCTCCAGGTCCTTCCTCTTCTGCCCACGACCTAGCACTCGGACGGTTTCCCAGCCGAGCGGTAGCGCAGGTTGCGAAGGCGCGTCGCGACCGAGCTACCTGCGGCCGTTTCAAAGCCGCGGGTGTTGCGATGGCGGAAGAGCAACCGCCGCAGGTAGGGCTGCGCCCAACCTGCGCTACCTTTCCGGGGGATGGTGCTTGCGCCGAGCGGTAGCGCAGGTTACGAGGGCGCACGGCGACCGAGCTACCTGCGGCCGTTTCAGACCAACGCGCGTCCCTGTGCCAAGTCGTAGCAAATTGACTCCGGCGGGCCGGCCGAGTAGGATACGCCTCCCCAATCTTTATCCTGGAGGCGTTTCCCATGGCGCAGGCAAGAAGTCTGTCCCGGGTTCCTGTAATGCTCGGCATCTTGGCGGTTGTGTTGGTGGCGTCGCTCGCGCACGCCCAGCAGTACGACGACAGTTTGTTCAAAGCGATGAAGTGGCGCTCCATCGGCCCCTTTCGCGGTGGCCGCGTGATTGCCGTCACCGGGGTGGTGGGCGAGCCCAACACCTACTATTTCGGCGGCGTGGGCGGCGGCGTCTGGAAAACCAATGACGGTGGCGTGAACTGGACGCCGCTGTTTGACAAACAGCCCGTCGCCTCCATCGGCAGCATCGCCGTGGCCCCCTCCGACTCCAACGTCGTCTACGTCGGAACGGGCGAAACCTGCATCCGCGGCAACATCTCCCACGGCGACGGCGTCTACAAGTCCACCGATGCCGGCAAGACTTGGACCAACGTTGGTCTGCGCGACACTCGCCACATCGGCCGCGTCATCGTCCACCCGCGCAACCCCGACATTGTGTTTGTGGCGGCGCTCGGCCACGCCTACGGGCCCAATGCGGAGCGGGGCGTCTTCCGCAGTCTCGACGGCGGCAAGACCTGGGACAAGGTTCTCTACAAGGACGAGAAAACCGGCGCCATTGATGTCACTTTCAATCCCTCGAACACCAGCATTCTTTTCGCCGCCCTGTGGGAGGCCAACCGCAGCCCCTACAGCATGACCAGCGGCGGGCCCGGCAGCGGCCTCTACAAATCCACCGACGGCGGCGCTACCTGGAAGCGCCTGGAAGGCAGCGGCCTGCCCAAAGGTACTATGGGCCGCATCGGGGTGTCGGTGTCCGGCGGCAACCCGGAGCGCGTCTGGGCGCTCATCGAAGCCAAGGAAGAAGAGGGCGGGCTCTACCGCTCCGACAACGGCGGAGACAACTGGCGGCGCGTGAACGAAGAGCGCACCTTGCGGCAGCGCGCCTGGTATTACACCCACGTCATCGCCGACCCCAAGGACGCGGAGACCGTCTACGTCCTCAACGTCTCGATTCAACGCTCCGTCGACGGCGGGCGGACGTTCAGCACCATGCGCGCGCCCCACGGCGATAACCACGGCCTCTGGATTGATCCCACCAACCCGCAGCGGATGATCAACGCCAACGACGGCGGCGCCACTGTCAGCGTCAACGGCGGCCAGAGCTGGACGTCGCTCGACAACCAGCCCACGGCGCAGTTCTACCATGTCACCACCGACAACCAGTTCCCTTACTACGTTTACGGGGCGCAGCAGGACAACAGCACCGTGGCCATCGCCAGCCGCAGCGCCGGCGGCGTGATTGACCGCGGGGATTGGTTCGACGCCGGCGGCTGCGAGAGCGGCTATATCGCCCCCGACCCGCGCGACCCCAACATCATCTTCGCCGGCTGCTACGAAGGCTCCATCACCCGCTTCGATAAGCGCACCGGACAGCAGCAGGAGGTGAATGCTTGGCCGGAGAACCCCATGGGGCATGGCGCCGCCGACCTGAAGCACCGCTGGCAATGGACCGCGCCCATCCTCTTTTCGCCCCACGACCCCACCGTGCTCTACCACGGCGGCGAAGTGCTCTTCAAAACCACCGACGAGGGCATGAGCTGGACCGCCATCAGTCCAGACCTCACGCGCAACGACAAATCCAAGCAGCAAGCCTCCGGCGGGCCCATCACCAAGGACAACACCAGCGTCGAGTACTACGACACCATTTTTTCCGTGGTGGAATCGCCGCTCCAGAAAGATTTGATCTGGGTGGGCACCGATGACGGGTTGGTGCATCTGACCCGCGACGCCGGCAAGACCTGGACCAACATTACCCCCAAGGAGATGCCGGAGTGGAGCCTGATTAGCCTGGTCGAGGCCTCCCCGCACGACGCCGCCACCGCCTACCTGGCCGTTGACCGCCACGAGCTCGACGACTACCACCCTTACATCTACAAGACCGCCGATTTCGGCAAGAGTTGGAAGAAAATCACCGGCGGCCTGCCCGACAACACCTTCGTCCGCGCCGTGCGCGAAGACCCTAAGCGCAAGGGGCTGCTCTACGCCGGCACGGAGACGGGTGTGTTTGTTTCTTTCGATGACGGCGCCAACTGGCGGCCCCTGCAGCTCAACCTGCCCACCGCGCCCATCCACGACCTGGTGGTCAAAGACAGCGATCTGGTGGTGGCCACGCACGGGCGCTCCTTCTGGATTCTCGACGACCTCTCTTCGCTCCGGCAGATGAGCGAGGCGGCGGTCAAAGAGGACGTGCACCTCTTCACGCCGGCGCTCGCCTATCGCACTCGCGCCGGAGGCGGGTTCACAGTGCGTGGCCCCTTCGGCCAAAACCCGCCCGGCGGCGCGATTTTCTACTACACGCTCAAAAGCAAACCGGAGAAGGAAGCCACGCTCGAGGTTCTCGACAGTCAGGGGAAAACGGTGCGCAAGTTCTCCAGCAAGGAAAAGGAGGACGAATTTGCGCGGGAGCTCGCCGCCTTCGGCGTCGAGATTCCGGGAGATCGCCTGCCCAACGAGGCAGGGCTGAACCGCTTTGTGTGGGACTTGCGTCACGAAGGGCCCGCCAACGTCCCCAAGGCCATCCTCTGGGGTGGGCGGCCGGAAGGCCCCCTGGCGGTGCCGGGCCGCTACCAGGTTAAGTTGACCCTGGGCGATACGACCCTGACCGCCCCGCTCGAAATCAAGCTCGACCCGCGGGTCAAGACTACCCAGGCCGAGTTGGAAAAACAGTTTGCCCTGGTGATGCAGATCCGCGAGCGCGTTGACCAGGCCCACACCACCGTCAACCAGATCCGCGACCTGCGCGCCCAACTCGAGACCCTGAAGAAGCGCTTGACTCAGGAGGGCACCGGCAAGGAGGTGGTCACGGCCATCGAAGACTTGATGAAGAAGGTCGCGCCGGTCGAGGAGGCCATCATCCAGGTCAAGTCCAAGAGCCGCCAGGACCCCCTCAACTATCCCATTATGCTCAACGACAAGTTGACCTCGCTGGCGGGTGTGATCGAGAGCGCCGACAGGGCCCCTACCAAGCAGTCCTACGAGGTTTATGACTGGCTGAGCCAGCAGCTCGAGGCGCAGCTCGCCAGCTGGAAGGCCATTCGCGAAACCGACTTGGCCGCCCTTAACGACCTCATCCGCAAGCAGAATGTCGCTCCCTTGGCGGTGGCCTCGGGCAAAGAGAGCGAGTAAGGAACGCGTTAGTTGGCGTCATAACACGTTAGTTGGAGTTTGTTGGTGTTTGCTGGCCTTGGGCGGCGTTAGTTGGCGTGGACCTCGCTGGAGCGTTTGTTGGCGTTGTAATGGTGAAAACGCCTAGGCGGCATTTTCAACCGCTCGCAGAACTACTTCGTCGCTGACGGCGGCAAAGCCGGCCAGTCCCTCGCCGTCCTGCTCAGACTCGACACGCACCACGCGTCCGCGCGCCTGCATCAGCCAAAAGGGCGCCATGTCTGACAGGGGCGGCAGATAAGCCTCCAGCCCCACAGCCGTTCCCCGCGGCGGACACCGGGGCGCAATCAAGTACATTCCTCCGGGGCCGAGGTCGCGGGTGTAGCCTCGGGCGCGGCGGCGGCTGCCGTGCGCGTCGCGCCAGGAGAAAATGACGGGCACCTTCAGACGGATTCGGGCGAACTTTCGAGGGGCGTACGGCATATCGTGCTCCCTGACCGCGTAGGGCACGTGGCGGCCTCACGGAACCGCGGGCGGCACAGCTGGGTTTCCAGCGTGGGGGGCGGAGAGTCCTGCTGCACCGCCGCGGCCGCGAACGCTGCCTCCCCTCACCGGCCTTTTACGGCGCAACCGTTAGGGGGTTGATTTTTTCTGTATCAGCCCCCCGCCCGGTGATTTCAGCGTTCGGGGTTAGCGTAGGGTTCCGGCGGGTGAAAAAGCTACTGGTGAGAAGGCCAGTTCTGGTACAGGGGGGAGGACTGTCCGGCGGGGCCGTCAGTGGCCAGCTACGCCGCCTTGGTAGGAGAGCACAATCAGGTCGGCGCGGCGGCGGACGCCGAACTTGGCTAACACATTGGAAACGTGGAACTTAACCGTGCGCTCGGAGATGTTGAGCTTGCCGGCAATCTCCTTGTTGGCGAGGTTGGCGAGCAGGGCTTCGAGCACATCCTTCTCCCGGGCGCTCAGGCCCGGGGAGCCCGCGGGCAGAGACCGCCCCCGCACCCGGCTCAGAACCCAGTCCACAAAGCGCGAGAGCAGGTCCCGGGGCACCCAGAAGCCCCCGGCGGCCACGCCCTTCACCGCCAGCGCCAGCCGCTTGGGAACGTCGGCGTAGCGGAGCAAGCCCTTTACGCCCAGGCGCAGCAAGGGGAAAGCGGTGGTTTCGTTGAAGTTTTCGCCTACCACCACCAGGCGGCCACCCGGATAGTGGTCCTCAATAGCCGCCACCAGGGTAGCGGCCGCCGGCCAGGCGGTGGCGCCGTCGAGCAGATATACGTCGGCGCGGGGGAGGCGCAGTTGCTGCGGATCGGCGGCCAGGAGCGGCGCCAGCGTCTGGCTATGCACACGGAATTCGCCCGGCGGCAGGTACCGCTTGAAGGAATCGAGCGCCAGGATGTGCGGCGAGAGCAGGCAGACCGCCAGCCGGCCCTTGCGAGCTTTCTTCATCGCATTTGACCCTACCCGATTTGGCGGGCGGGGGCAAGACGGAAGCGAGCGGCCAGCGGGCCCCGGAGGCATGACGGTCGCGGGGCTGTAGCTCAGACTGGATAGAGCAGCGGTTTCCTAAACCGCGGGTCGGG